>JAYVGE010000233.1:0-9137 GCA_043772515.1 Flavobacterium sp.
AGACCGATTTCAAGCACCACGAATTCGCCAAATGGCTAAGGCTTCGGTAAAGATTACGTTGGCTAATGTAAAACTGAATAATTCCTCTATGCAGGCTCCACAATCGCAAAAGGATAGCGTCTGGTCTATTTGGGAACTAGCCCAAAAAATACACGAAAAATTACATGGGTTCAATCCAGAGCCGAGTTGCAGTTATATGATCCGCAAAAATCTTCAGCGCGTCTTGAGAGAAGACGGAGTACAGGAATATCAGATATTTTACGAATTTGAATTAAAGAATATTTAAAACAACTGCATTTGGCATTGTTGCGCCTGTTCTACTTTTTCCAACTCTTTTTTTACGGGAGTGCCCAAAATAATGTATAGTGTGGTTTTGCTAATCGCAAATTTTGGGTAGATGTGTTTTTTCCAAATCGTTGACAATGGAATATCTTCGATATTATGTTGGTGGTATTCGTTCAGTATTAATTGATACCGAAGTAGTTTGTTTCTTTGCGCCCCTAATTTCCTGTTGGTTACTGACATAGTATTACAAAAATAATAAAATAATCAGACATACTGGCACGAATAAAAAAAAACCGCTCGGTTGGAGCGGTTTTAATTGTTTTGTAAATAGCCTAATCGTAACCGTGTCTTTTTAAGAGCCAAATACACAGAATCGTCATCCTCATACCCGTTTTTTTCTGCATACTCCAAATCGGTAATGACTTTTTTATATATTTCTATTAGTTTGCTTTTCTCCAACTTATCACTTGCAAATGGAAATCTCTCATAACTAAAACAAGTCATGCCTCTAAGATAAGTAATATTATCAATATCCTTTTTATCCACCGCCTGTACCAATACCTGATCGATTTCGGTAATGCCTTGTTGAATGGATTCAACGGTGTTTGAATTTCCTAATCGTTCAACTCTTTTCGCTATCTCGTAAGCTTGTTCTGTTAATGGCGATTGTTTCGTTTTTTGCCCAAAGCCCGCAATTGAAATGATTACAAAAGCGACTGTTATAATTAGTTTTTTCATATCCTGATTATGGTTTTTAATCAAAAGTAAGAATTTTTAATAGTTTTGCTTTACGATAAGGCATAAAAAAAAACGGGCGATGTCAAAGTCGCCCATTTTTCTTATCTAAATTCATTAACAAAACCATGCAAAATAAACAATTGAAGCCCATTCTATTGCAATAATTGAAAACAAAAGAATTACTTCTTTTTTATGTACCTTGTTTATTTTTGCGATTTCTTCATCACGTTCTTGCCGAATTTTCGCAAGTTCTTCCTTTCGTTTTTTTTGTTCATTAAGGGTTGCCATATTATGATCGAATAGTTTTTTTTGGGGTTTTAGCCTCTAGTCTTTTATCAATTATTTCACGAAGTGTCATATCATCAAAATCTACACCTTCCACTTCGAAGTTTACACTTGGGTAATCAAATGGGTTATGTCCGCTAGTTAATTTATATTTCTCAAAGGAATTGACCGCTTCACTATCATTCGTTACTAATATTATATGTTTTTTATTAATAGCTCCATAAATTTCACTATGTTTTCCTAAAACATCGCCGAAGTAAACTTGAATTTTACTCTTAATTAGTTCGTTTACTTGTTTGCTGGTTGCTATAAATATACCCTCTAAACTTCCCATTCTGCCACAATTTTCTCTAAATCTGTAAATTGCTTTTTTCATATTGTTTTTGTGTTTAATATTCGTCGTTAAATCTTTTTTTGTTAATCCAAGTACTCAGGTGCGCTTTGGCAGTTCCTGATTTGGCAAGGTCTTTTTCGTAATCTTTGAGTGCCAAAAAACATTTTATCTTTTCACCTTTATTGAGTTTAGAATATGCTTTTTCAGAATCTTGTTTGCTTTTGGTATATCCGTATTGTTTCCAAAGATTTTCAAAACTAATGTCGGGTTCGTCAAGTACAATTTTGAGGTTTTTCTTTTTGCGCCATTCGTCTATTATACTTTCTTTTATCGGGAGTTTTCCTTGTGGAAAAAGCCATTCAAATTGTTTGTCTGACAATTCGCCATCAAGTACTTCATAGCCTACTAAAAGTCCTTTTAAATTGTATTTAAAAACCCAAACATCGTTGTTCTCTAGTTTTACGGTGTACGATGTTTTCATTCTTATAGCGTTTCTTTGTGTAAAAAATCGTGTACAATTTGTAAATCATTCTTAGAGCCTACATTGTTGACCAGTTCAATCAAACTATTGATAACATCTTTCAAAGCAAAGGCTTCGTGAAATTTTAATTCAATTTTGTGCTTTTTGGCAATTTCAAACAGCGAATTCTGTTTTATTAACTGCTTTCTCTTAGACGAAAATTTTTCTTCTAAATCAAAGGCAATTGAGCGTGTAACTTTTTGCTCTGAACTCGTTGCGGGAAATAATTCATAAACGTTTTCTAACAATTTTGCAACTGCAAAAACTTGATCGGCTGTAACTTTTAGTTTGATGCTCATTTTGATAATTGTTTTAAATCTGAGTGAAGAATCCAACTTTTAGCAATAAGAGCTTCAAAGCCTAATTCAGATTTCAAAGAATTTTCTATAAAGCCTCGGTGTTTTAGATCAGTTCCTTCACAGTAAACTGTTACTTTTTCATTTTCGGGAATGGGATTTATTTCGTCCCCTTTTTTGTCATAGATGTTTTTAAAACTATCTATGAATTTATAGATTTCATTTGCTTTCATTTTTCGATTGGTTTATAGTCTTCAAGAGGGCAATTATTAGGAATTTCGATTGTACACCTCCCTTTTGAGGTTGACAAGTCGAGTAAAAAGGCGGGTGCTAATTTACTCTCATCATCGGTTTCATAAACACAACAATAAACAGAGGTGTGATTGTCGCTTGTTGATTGAAATTTTTTGCAGTGTTGGCATTCGTTGCAATCATTTATTACTTTGGCTATTTTTTTCATCTTAACATTCGGTTTTTGGTTCTGACAATTCTTTACCACATTCGGCACATACTAATACCGTAGTTTCACATGTGCAAACTGTATGTATTACTCTTATGCAAGCTATGTCGTGGGGACAATCCTTTAAAAATTGACTGGTTGAGATTGGATCATTCATTATGGGTTTAGTTTTGCAAATCGTTTTTTTGCATTACAGGGAGTATCGCACCATTGGGGATTGTGGCAATTGCATTTTATCCCTTTTTCCTTTTTACCTTCTTTTTTCCTAGTTGCAATGAAAATCATAATTACTACGTTGACAAACGAAACTATAAGATTTGATGTTACTATAAATTCTGTCATGCTACTTATATTTTGATTCTACAATTCCCTTAAATGCTTCTATAATCTTGGAAATCTCCCAAGGCTCCATACTTTTTAAAGGCTTTTTAATTGGCGATAAATGGCTCTTTAAAAACTCACTTAATCTTGCCAAATCTGCAACTTCTCCCCACTTTTCATTTGGGATAGTCCATTGCGCTTGACGCAATAATGAAAGTAGTACTTTGTGTTGCTGATTGTTTTTGTCGAACAATCCCCAGTTGCTTTTGCTGCGAGTTCTGCCACCATCGGTGGTGGCAACTAGAGCTTTGGGTTTTAGATAGTCATCTATGGCGCTTCCTTGGCCTGTGTAGATGATGGGTTTAGTGGCTGTCATCAGATACTTTATTTAGTGCCGATTTAACTAATATATAAGTTGAATTATGATGCCCTGAAATTGATTTTGGTATTTCAGAAAGCGCTTCTTTTAACGCCTCCACGCATGCTTCAAATGCTTCTAAATTATACTTTTGAGCTAAATTACCTGCAAGCGCTATAAGTTCAGTATTAGCCTCTTGTTTCAGTATATCCTCTCGTGTTTCGTTGCCTTCGCCACTCCATACTTCTGCTATTCTATAACCGTCTTCAATATATACATCATGCCAATTAGAGCTATTGACATACCATTTGCCTTGTGTAATCTTTTTATTTGCCATTTTATTTGCTTTTTAAAATTAGTCCCGACGCAGGAGTCGCGCCTGCAGACACGTGGTTGCCTTTCTAAAGTCGGGAGACCTATTAGTTTATTTTGAATATTGTTTTATTAAAAATAACAGCCCAAATACTACTATAAACAACAGGCATATAACTATTGGTATCAACATTGGAGACAATACCCACCACCAGCTCCAATCAATATATTTAGTCAATTTTAAAACTATGAATACAATTGTTAGTATTCCAAAAAATCCAATTCCGTTCGATGTTGTAGTGTCTTTACTCATTATTCTTGTTTTAAATATTTGAAAATTGTAGATTAATTATGATTATACCGAAAAATTAAAACTCATTTTTTTTCGTTGTCCATTCTCAAGGGTTTTGTAAACCCAGCCACGTACGTATTGGGTTGTTCTCGTAAATATTTGAGCTTTCTCAATGATTTCAATACCATCGTTAAAACCTTCGTCATTGTATTCGTTTTTCAATCCTTTTAGCTGGAGTACGATGTTCGGTTTTAGCATTCCTGTTTTGCCGTTGGGCTTAAGTAATAGATTAAGACTAGCCGATAGTTTTTTTGCTGAAGCATCATTGCTGGAAAGGGTGGCTAAATATTCTTTTATTTTTGTGATGCCAGCTGGTTCGGTACCATCAAATGTGATAATCACGTTGTAGCCTATAGTGATACTCTCTGATCCGTTGGGAAGTGTGGAGGTGTAACTATCTTGATCGGATTCTCCATACAGCTCTTTACGGATAGCAAGTGTTGGGCTAAAATCTTCGAATACATTCAATATAACCCTTTCATTCACATGATATAAATCGGTAAGAGGGGCAATATTTCGGGCTATAAATTCCGCCTCCAGTTCTTTGAAGGCTTTATAATTGCCTTTCCTTTTTTCTTTCTCTCGCTTAATACCTTCCTTTGCTTCCTGTACTAGTTGTATTCTTTGTTCAGGCGTTAAATCGGATAATGCTACGGTTGGGATTTGCGGGTTCATAATTTCGGGTGCTACTACTGCGATGTTGGTAATTGTCATTTTTTAGAATTTATTTATTTGTTGGTACTTTTCTTTTAGGGGGTGTTTTTTGAGTTCATACAACCGTCCGTCTTTTTTGAAATCCTGAATGTTAAAAAGGTGCATTAACTTTTTGAAGGCTGTGATTTCGTCAAGGCTCATCTCTCTTGATATAATGCCTTTGGGGTTGCGCTGGTCGGGTAATCTTTCGTAGTCTTTTTGCTTTTTTACAAACATTGCGTGTCCTCCCTCTCTGCATAGCGTGTCTAGTGTGTTTTCGTCTTGTTCTAAGGCGATTATCTCCCATTCTTTGTACTCTACCCATTTATTCAGTTTTAGCGTGCTGTGGTACTGGATTACTGCAAAAGTGATGTTGGCTTTTATCAAATCTTTAATTATCATGGTCGGTGTATTCTAATTGGGTTCGTAGGTTGCGCAAATCGGCTTCGATGGTGGTTCTGTTAGGATGGTTGGGATTATCCGTTAAGCATTGCTCTAGTGCTTTAATTTTGGTTTCTAGTTCGGTTTTAGTTGGCGTAAAACGGGAGTTTGTTGATTTTTGATAAATAGACTACTTCTTGATTCTTTAACGGTTTGAGCTTGTCTAGTAATGGCTGGTTGTAATATTTATAAATCTGAATTATGCAACCTTTATAATGATACTGTAGGCGGTCTAATTGCTTGGGTGTGTTTTCAACCATTTTTAAAAACTCATTTTCATATCGGGCAAACCCATCTAAAAAATATTTATTGACACTCGAATTAGACAATAGACATTGAAGCATTTGGTCACTGGTGCTATACTTGTGGCAATAACTCCAGTAATGGTGCAATACCATTTCTTCGTACTCCTCTGAGGATAGTTGCAAGTAATCCTGTATTTGGTGTTTTGTTGTTGGTTTCATATTAGTTGGTTTCTCCGTTTAGTTTTTTATATCCACTTTCCCAAATAATGAATCTTCCGCCTGCATTGGTACGTCCTCGATTCAGGACTAAATACCCATTAACAAAGAGTTTCATTTTGGCGTCAAACATTATAGTTTCTTCTAAGGATGTTCTTGGGTTTTTGCCGTTGGCGTGTCCTGTGATGATTATTATTTTATCTTTAAACATTCGCTTGAATTGTTTGTACTGTTCAAAACTTTCAAAGAAATAAGTAGCACTATCTATCACTACTACTTTTGGGCTGTTCTTTCGTTTGAGGTATTGTACCATCTCGTTGAATTCGTAGCTTCTAGCTAAGAAGCTACCTTCAACTTCTTGCATCTCGTTGAGATTGACTCTATCGATAAAATCGGTATCATCCGTTTCTTCTTCGAGAATGTTTAAAAAAACTTTAAAACCGAGCAATGCCAGTTCTTTGCAAAGCTTCATCACAAAAGTACTCTTGCCACTTCCCGAACCGCCCCACACGAACCAAACTCCTTTGTTTTGCGGTTCTTTGAAGGCATCATACCATTTTTCTTTAAACTCGATGCGTTGTGTTTTTTGATTGAGAATGTTGGCTACCGTAAGTGCCTTTAGTAAGGCTTTAGGTTTCTCTTTTTTAAGTTTGCTTTCCATTATGCTGCTAAATGTTGTTTCTCAATTTCGACCCTTACTTTTCGTAATGAACCGAGTGTTTTCCCATACATTACCGTTGGCGATACGTTCGATTTATTTGCTTTAGATACCAATGCTATTTGTTGCATATTGAAGTCTCTGAGCGCATCTTTGCCGTTTGGGGTTACTTTTTTATAACCGTTACCGTAGCGATCGAACAATTCAGTATACCCCACCTTTTTTAAATCTTTCTGACGGTTTATCTTTTGCTCCAGTCCATCGGCTCCCATCATGTACCAACCGCATAAATACTCGGTTGCATTCCATAGTGCTTTTAGTTCAAGAAAGGCACTGTAATCTAAATCTCCCGCTTCGTCTAGTATAATAAGAGGAGTTGGAATGGTTTGCACGTAATAAACCAAGTCTTCGTAAACATCGCTGTAGCGTCCTGTGTAATCGACTCCAAACTCCCTAGCTATTTTACGGATCAGCTTTTGTTTGCTCTTTACTTGGGAGCAATCTATGTATACCGCATTTTGGTTATTCTCTGCATAGTGCTTTGCCGTGTGTGATTTTCCTATACCTGCTATATCGCAAAAAATAGCAGATATAGAACGGTTTTGGCAACTCTCTAATTGAATTGTTATGTAATTGAATGTTTCGGTTTTTACCGTTTCCCACGCCCTGTTTTCCTGCAACTGAACATTGAGTATTCGAGCCAATGAAATCCACTTAGTTTCTGAAATCACACGCTCCAATTCGCCACTTTTGATGCGTGAATATTGGGCGGTGTTAATATCTAGAACCCTAGCGTGTTTAGTGTCGCTGGTGTAGTTGCCACGATGGATGTTTAACTGATTTAGGATTTTTTGTTTTATTTCTGCTGATAACATAATGATTGGTTTTATAAGTCGTTAATTGCTCTACTGCGTTCGGTTTGTGTGTCCATATATTCCAATTCGAAAACATCTTCGTATTCTATGTCGGTCACTATTTCTGGAGTAACATCTATAACTGAATAATTCGTTTTGATTGTCGACAGTTTTTCTAATACATTGATGGTGTCTTCTTTTACCATTTTGTCAAATTGACTGATGTATTTCGTGGCATCTTGATAACCTTGTTTGTCCGCTTCTGTCCACTCTGAATTAGCTCTGTTAAAGGTTGGAACGGGCTTGCACTCGCCTACGTATTGATTGTTCTGATAGAGATATACTTCGTTTATTTCGTTGCTGTCATTTGGTATATAATACGCTTCGACATCGTAATTATTAGGAGCTAGCCTGTTTAGAATTTGCGGACTTTCTAGCTGGTACTTTTGATACTGAACCGTTACATACTGACTACGCCTAATAGAGGTATCGGTGCGGTTGCCTATGTATTTTGCTAATTGTCCTTTGTCTAATTTGGGCAGGTCTGGATTTATATTTTTCAAGAAAACATCCATTCGCGTCATCCCTTTGTATTTCTCCTTATTAGGATGTAATTCATTATTATACTGCAATTGCTCCTGTAATTCGTTGGCGACAATTTGTTTAAAACTTGCTTTGGCATCCTTATAATTATCGTTTTGCTCATCGAATATCTTTTGCAACGTTACCCGATTGCTGTCTCTACGAGAATAGTGGCGACCTACATTTTGATTATTGTCCTTTTCTACTCCATATTTTTTAGTACCTATGAGTCGTTCTGCATACTTTTCTTGTGAGTTGGTAGGGTTGCACCAACGTACAAATGGAAACATATTTCCCGCTTTCATTAGCCCATCTTTAAAATCGCTTACCAAGTGTTGTTCTACCTCCATTTGCATAGGTATTCCTAAGCCTTTTGAAGTTGTAAAACGAAACATCGAGCGAATACAATCGATGAAAAGCTCATGGTTTTTTGACGTTGAATGTGCAATTCCGATCATTGCCCCGCTCATATCGTCAAAAGCGTAATAGGCCATAACCTTTGAGCCATCGTGCATTTTGGTGTGCATAATATCACGGTCATCGAGAGTAATCTTACTCATGGTGTAATTAGGAGCTGTCCTGTTTACGTGAGGCCTGTTTTTGTGACTGAAATCATAAGCTCCGTTGCGTGCCTTCTTAATAACAAGATTGTTGCGCGGGGCGTTTATGTAATTCCAAATCGTTCCTACCGAAAGTTCTACAGGCGCATCATTTTTAAAGAATTCTTTGCGCTCATATAATTCCCCAGTTTTTATATTTACCACGTCAATGCCACCTCCTAAGAATTGCAAATACAAGTCATGTACAGCACCTACGTCGGGCTTGTTTGGCAGGCAATACAAACTCACTAGTAAGCTTTCGATTTTCTTAGTTACTATTTGTGCGTTTCTCATATCGTATTTTCCTGATATTAAACATTTGTAACCCTCTTTGCTGTATTGCACTACTTTTCGTCTCAAACTATCTTTATTGGTTGGCAAATTATGTTCTACCTCCCGAAAAGCGTTTACATCATTCGAGAGCGATTGCCATATATCTATCTCGGTTGCACCTCTTGCTTTTATATCTTGCTTTCGGGTGGGTTTCATAATCAAAACAGTATTTAGAACCGAGGCGTTGTAGGTGTATAACTCTACCTTTTTCAAATCGAGTTTGTTTTCGTCTTCGCCATAGCGATGGTTGAGAAA
>JAYVGE010000234.1:0-9111 GCA_043772515.1 Flavobacterium sp.
AATAAAAAGGTAATATAAAGTGTTACCGATGCCAAGATAATCCAAAAAACATCCACAAAGACAACCTGAAATTGGTTGTGTATAAACGAATGCCAAAACCAATTGCCTGTAACTATTCCGTTGGTAATTGGAATTAAAAAACCTAGAATACTCCCCGATAATAGTGTATATTTATTGGTAAACGAGTTGTTTTTTTTGACTATAAAAAATAACGTTAGTAACAACCAGCCAACAAAATAGATTAGGTACAATCCCGATTGACCTAGCGGATAATAGATTTTACATGCTATAAATACTAGTGCAGTGATGGGATACATACTTAAGCAAATGGCTAAGTATATTCGCACGATTATTTCGTTGAATCTTCGTTTTTTTTCGGGCATATTTTTTTTGTCTCTGGCAACCAACCAAATCATAACCCCAGAAATAATCACAAAGCAGGTGATAAGTCCTAATAGGAAGCTAATAATTTTGAGAGCATAACCACCATAGTCTCCAAAATGAATTCGTTGCAAAATGTTTTTTACACCATCGAGGTAGCTTGTTTGTGCGTAAGGATTTTTTTGTGATACAATTTGACCATTGGCTACTTTATAAATTATTTTGCCAATACCTAGAAGCTTCCTTTTGTATTTTAATTCTCCTTCTACTAAAACATGCATATTGGTATCTCCATAATTTTGAATTTGGACTCGTGTTACCTCAAAATCATTCCAGTTTTTTTTGGCTTTTGCTACAATTGCATTGATGCTAAAAGGGGTAGTTAAGCTTTTGTTACGGTATTCGAAATCGGGATCGCTATATTCTAAGTCCTTGTAAAATTTGTCTTGATCACCCTTGTAAATTGCGATTACGCTCGGTGCTACAATTAGTAGTTTTATCATAAAAAAGGCACCCGTAACGGCATAAACAAATTGAAAAGGCAAGCCAATTGTTCCTAAGGAGGTGTGGGCATCTGTCCAAACGATTTTTAATTTTTCTCTGGGACGGAAAAGATAAAAGTTGGACACTATTTTTTTCCAATGCAGCAAAATTCCAGTAATTATTGCAAACAAAAAGAACAAAGCCACAAATCCCGAAAGATAATAACCAATTGGATACGGAATTTGAGTGAGAAAATGCAGACGGTATAGAAATTCTCCTAAAGAGTATGATTCTTCGTAGGTATAGGTTTTGAAAGTCTTTGTGTTTAAATAAAAGAAAGATTTTTCTTTATGTTTTGCAGGAGCCAAGGAGTCTTTTGTACCTTCCAAAGAAACATTTACTCGCCTTTCTGCATTGGGTTGAGAAATCGAAATGTTTCTTCCTGAGAGATAGTGTTTTTTGTTTAGTGTTTGTATAGCGGTGTCATAGTTCAATTGAATTTCTTTTGTAATTGGTGCAGATTCACTTCGTTCCCAGTTAGAGATTTCATCTTTGAAAAAAGAAAACGATCCCGCAAAGAAAATAATGTACAAGACCACACTTATTACGATGCCACTCACGGTATGCGTGTGAAAATAAATATTGTAATTTCGGTTGCTCATAATTATCGAGTAATAATGTTACTGTTTTGACCTAAGCACATAATTATGCAAAACAATGTTGTTAGTAGTAAATAAAAGCTCCAGATTTTCCATCCATTTTTTGCCAGAAAAGCCATAATCATTAAAACTACCCAAAGAATAAAACCACTAAAAGTCATTGTTATAATAATATTGGCAGTATCGAACCAAGAAGCCAAAGCCAAATGAGAACTAATAGAAACTAAATAACCACCAAGTATTGCTGCAGAAATTTTGGCGAAACGCTGTGTTTTTGATTGGGTAAGATATTTTGGATTTGCAGGCATATTGTTATTATGAATGGGTTAATAGTAGTAAATTTCGAACAGTGTGACTATGATAAAAAAAGAGAGAAGTGCTTTGTTATTTATTATCTTTAGCGGTACTAGTACAATAATTAAACTTCCAATAGTCATTAATACAATAAAAAATAGAAGCGTTCCAGAACCCATTCCGTCTAAATAAATGGATAGAAGGTATGCAACAAAAAGTAAGCTTATTGCAATTACTTGGGTTGATTTTAGACTCATATCAATCCATTTCTCAAAATTTAAAACAGGTCTTAAAGTAGTTTTTTTTGAGGTGGAGTACAAAAAATAGAACCCAAAAAACACGAGAATACAGACTATTGATTGCATGATTTATAAGTTTAAGTAGGAGGTGTGTAAAAAAGAAATACTCATAAAAGTTTATAAGAATTTCGATAATGCAAACTTAGAGATAGAATCTGCTAAAAACAAATTATTTTTATTTATTCTAAATAAAAAGATTCTTGTTTTCTGATTTTAGTTTATTTATAAGTTTTTGAAATAAAAAAAAATAGATATATTAAAACCAATCCATGGGACACATGTGTTAATGTTGAATGGAATTTGATAAATATTATGGTAAGGAAACATTTGTTTGTTAGAATCAAATAAAAAAATCGGCCCAAAAATGAAAGGTTATAGATCAAATATACTCTCTCTATTCTTACAAAAAAACAAAAAAAATAGATTTCTAGTGGTTTCTTTATTGAAATTTACACTGTTGGTAGCAAAAAATCTTCGTAGTTAGCAGGCGTAATTATTTTTGATGTTAGGTTGTTATAGTTTGCTGAGAATGTAGTTGGGATTTTGTATTTGGCTTTTACATTCCATTTTATTTCGCAAGCTAAAATTTGGTCATCCTTTTTTTCAATATAATCTATTTCCTGTTGCTGTGTTGTTCTCCAAAAATAGGAATTCGCTTCATTTTGTTGAATATTCAGGTGTTTTATACGTTCGCTTATAATGTAATTCTCCCATAAACTACCAATGTCGGTTCTTTGGGCCAAAGAATTAAAATTTCCTGTAACGGCATTGATGATTCCATTGTCATAAAAATAGATTTTTTTGCCTTTTTTTATTTCGTTTCGAACATTGTTGGAAAAAGCGGGAAGTTTAAAAATCACGAATGCCTTTTCGAGCAGATCTATGTATTTTTCAACGGTTTTATTGTCTATTCGAATGAGTTTACTTAATTCGTTATAATTGACCTCGTTACCAACTTGAAGCGCCAGAGCTTTTACGATTTTTTGGAGTAGTACTGGTTTTGCTATTTGCTCTAGCAGAAACAAATCTTTATACAAATAACTGTTGGCTATCAGTTTTATGTGTTCTTTGGCATCAATTGGGTTTGTTATTATTTCTGGATAGTTGCCGTAGATAAGGCGTTGTTCTAAGGTTCTTTTTTCTTCCAATAATCCGCTGTGAGCGACCATTTCTGAAAATGCAATGGGAAACAA
Source organism: Flavobacterium sp. (assembly GCA_043772515.1). GTDB lineage: Bacteria > Bacteroidota > Bacteroidia > Flavobacteriales > Flavobacteriaceae > Flavobacterium. The sequence continues at coordinate 3,310 of JAYVGE010000234.1, forward strand.
ATACATTTCGTATTTTCTTCCAGTTAAGGGTTCGTTGAGTTTGTTTGCCAATTCAAAACTGGAGGAACCCGTGGCGATAACTTGCACGAATTTAATCTGGTCAACAATAATTTTAAGAACAATACCAATGTTTGTAATGCGTTGCGCCTCATCAATGACAAGGATTTCGTTGTCGCCAATGATATTTTTTAGTTTGGTAACATTAGGGCTTTCAAATAAAACAAGCACATCCGATTCGTCTGCGTTCAGGAAAAGTGTTTTTTTGTTTAAGTCCACAATTAGATTTTGAACAAAAGTAGTTTTCCCCACTTGCCTTGGTCCAAAAATAAGAAGTGCTTTCCCCTTGAATAAGCGTGCTTTGGCGTAGTCTGTTTGTTCTCTTCTTACCATAAGTAATTGATTTTGAAGAAACAAAAATAACTAATTTAGACTTAATTCCTAAATTATTATGTTTTTATTGGATTTGATTCCTAAATTATTATGTTTTTGTTCTAAAGAGAAGTTTTTTTTATAATTTTGAGCGGGTTTTGATACCGCTCGATTATCCGTGTGTGTCTGTGTTAGTCGAATATTGCAATAGGTACGATAGAACTAATTCGTTGTCGTTTTTATTTTTTTATTTGTCTAGGTTAAAAATAATCTTGTCCCGACTTTTTGTCTAATTCCTGAATAAATTCTTAGCTCCGGTCAAAAAACAAGATCAAATTTATTCGTTTAATTTATTTTTGTTTCTATTTAAAGATACAAATATAATTTGTTTTGTTACTTTTTAGTGAAGCAAGGTGCTATTCCCGTCAACTCGTTTATATACCAATGAAACTTTTGCATATTGACCCATTTGGGGTTGAATCTGTATTAGTTTGTTAAAGTACGATATTTGAAATGGACTCATTCCATTCCCACAAAAAAAACAGAAAACCACCAAAAATCAAATTTCTGGTGGTTTCTTTAGTATAAAATTAAATTCGAATATTAAACCGTATGTTTCGGGTTAAAACCATCTTCGCTTAATTCTTTGTGATCGTAATCGGCAACCATTTCGGCTTCATAATCCACTTTTTCTTCTTTAGAGAATTTAGCAATTATTTTTTCCATGATTTCATAAATTACGGGAACAATAATCAAGGTTAAGAATAACGAACTGATCAATCCACCAATGATTACCCAAGCCAAACCATTTTTCCATTCGGCTCCAGCTCCAGACGCCAATGCAATAGGGAACATGCCGAAAACCATCGCAATGGTGGTCATCAAAATCGGACGCAAACGAGCGTGATTGGCTTGAATTAATGCTGTTCTGATGCTTTCGCCAGCAGCTCTTCGTTGGTTGGTGTAATCGACAAGCATAATCGCATTCTTACACACCAGACCAATCAACATAATGATACCCAAAATGGTAAATATATTCAACGTATTGTTAGTTAATGCCAAAGCAAGCATCGCTCCTATAAACGAAAGCGGAATAGCAAACAATACCACAAATGGGTGTACGAAACTATCATACAAACCAACCATTACCAGATAAACCAAGATGATAGCTGCCAATAAAGCGATTCCCAAAGTACCAAAACCTTCGCTTTGATTTTCTTGGTCTCCACCCCAAATATAATTTACCCCAACAGGTTTTTGTAGTTTGTCGAGTTTTGCTTGCCATTGGGTTACAATTGTTCCCGCAGGAACCCCTACGTTTTGCCCCTTGACAGTTACCGATGCCGTTTTGTCTCTACGCTCTAATTGGCTAGGGCCAGAACCTTCGGTAATACTTGCAAATTGTGATAACTTGATTTGTTGTCCAGTAGCATTAATAAAGATAAGGTTACTAACATCTGTAATGCTTTTTCTATCAAAAGCATTGTATTTGATGTTGATGTCGTATTCGTATTCGCCTGCTCTAAATTTTCCGTCGGTGTTACCACTATAAGCGGTTTGCATCGTCATACCAACCGTTTGAAGGGTTAGTCCCAAAGCGGCCATTTTATCACGATCTACTTTTATGTTAATTTCAGGATTCCCGTCTTCAACAGTCAATTTAATCTCGGTAGTTCCTGGAATGGTACGCAATTCTGCTTCTGCTAATTTGGCAAATTTCATCGCACTTTCTACCGAAGGACCCGTTACGATTAATCCAAGAGTAGCATCTTCGGCTGTTCCTAGAATACCAACGGGAACTGTTTTTACTTTGGCTCCAACCAATACTTTTTCGAGTTTACGTTTGATTTTGGCTGCGTAAACAGAAGCATCATCTGCACGTTCTTTTTGGTCAATCATTTTTACATCAATTTCGGCTTTGTAAGCAGTGGCTTGTGAAGCACCCATACCTTCACTAGTTTGTCCAATAATTGTAATTTGGCTATGAACATAGTCTTGTGTTTTCAAAAAAGCTTCTGCTTTTTGCGTCATAAAGTTGGTTTGTTCTAAGGAAGCATCTTTGGGCATTTCTATTTGAACTAAAAACTCTCCACTATCCGAACCGGCAAAAAACTCTCCTCCAATAAAACCTCCTCCAAGCAATCCTATTGTTGATCCAAAAAATAAAAGCAACACCACCCCAATCGTTTTGAAATAATGATCCAAACACCAGTTTAACAATCCAGAAACCCAGTTGGTAAAACGAGCCAAATAATTTTCGAAACCAAGAATAATTTTTCCAAATAAGTTTTTACCTTCAATATGTTCTAGTTTTCCATAACGTGACGACAACCACGGTATAATGGTAAACGAAGTCAAAAGAGAAAATAAGGTTGCAATAATTACCGTTACACAAAACTGTGTAATAATATTAGATACCAATCCAGAACTCATGGCAATTGGCAAAAATACGACCACAATTACCAAGGTAATCGAAGTTACGGTTCCGCCAATTTCGGCAGTTCCATCATAAGCAGCACGAACACGGCTCTTGCCCATTTCCATGTGCCTGTAGATATTTTCTAATACTACAATGGCATCATCGACCAGAATACCAACTACCAATGATAACCCTAATAAACTCATTAGGTTTAAAGTATATCCCATTAAGTATATCCCAATAAAGGTGGCGATTAATGAAGACGGAATCGATACCATTACAATCAATGAATTTCGAATACTATGCAAGAAAAACAACATCACAAAGGCAACTAGAACTACAGCAATTAATAAATCGTGAACCACAGAATCGGCAGCTTCTAAGGTGTAAACGGTACTGTCTTTGGCAATTTCTAATTGTAAAGCATTTGTTTTGTAATCATTTTCTATACTATGAATGGTTTTGATCAATTGCTCACTTACCGCTACAGCATTGGCATCAGATTGTTTAATTACTTGCAGAATAATGGCGCTTTTTTGATCGACACGCGAAATTTTTTCAGCAATTTTTTGAGCATCTTGTACATCGGCAATCTCACCCAAACGAATCTGAATTCCTCCTTTAGACGAAACGACTAAATTTCTTAATTCTTCTACATCTTTATATTTACCCGCAAGACGAATTAATATTTTTTGATCACGAGTTTGGATGTTTCCTGTAGGAAAATCCAAATTGGATGCCAAAATAGTTTGTTGTACTTGTGGAATCGAAAGTCCGTAACCTTGCATTTTTACAGCATCAAGATTTACCTGAATTTCACGTTCTTGACCACCAATGATATTTACTTGAGCCACACCAGGAACACGAGATAAAACGGGAGTGATTTTTTTATCAATTAAATCATAAAAAGTAGCTTCGTCCATTTTTCCGTTGGCACCAATGGTCATAATTGGCAAATCACTTAACGAGAATTTAGTAAGCGATGGTGTTTTGGCATCATCGGGTAAATCGCTAATAATGGCATTTATTTTTCGTTGCGCATCATTCATCGAAATATCTACTTTGGCTTTGGATGTTAAAGAAATCGATACGATAGACAAACTTTCATACGATTTAGAATCAATTTTTTTGATATTTTCTAATGACGCAATGGCATCCTCAATTTTTTTTGTAACCGTGTTTTCTACTTCACTTGGAGAAGCTCCAGGATAAATGGTAGCAATTGTAATTACGTTTTGTTCGAATTTAGGAATCAATTCATAGCCCAATTGGCTATAACTGAACAGTCCACCAAGGGTTAGAATTGTAAACAATACAATTACTAACGACGGACGTTTTATGGATATTTCTGCTAATTTCATATGGAGATAATATTTGTTTTTTTTATGGAATATGGTATCGCCATTCTTTATTCCTGTTTGTGTTTTGAAATCATGGCGATTTCATATGTTTCTTTGTTGACTATTAAAATCAATTATTTAATAATTTCTACTGCATTACCATCTTGCAAGTTAATTTGGCCTGTAACAATTACAGTATCTCCATCAGATAATCCGTCAACAATTTCTACTAAATTTCCTAGTATTTTTCCAGCAGTTACTTTTTTCAATTTTGCAATACCGTTTTGCACCACAAAAACTTCGTTGCTGCTCACACTTCCTACAAAAGCATTTCTAGGGACAATCATCATCGATTGTTTTTGTTGGTTCGAATCGAAGTTAGCTGTTCCGTACATTCCTGCTTTTAAATCGTTGGATGCATTGTTCGCAATTTCTATTTCTACAGGAAAATTCAAACTGCTGTCTGCTTTTGGAGCAATGAAGGTTATTTTTCCAGAAAAAGTTTTGTTTGGGTAGACACTTGCAGTAACATTAATGGTGTTTCCAAGTTTCAAACTCGTTACTTGACTTTCGTTTACCGTGACTTTTAGCTTTAAACGAGAAACGTTTACAATATCAAACATTACTGTAGAGGGCATTCCTGTTAAGATAAAACCAGGTTCTATATATTTTTTATTTATGAATCCGCTTATTGGGGCTTTTAGTCTAGTGTCTCCAACACTAATTCTAGCTTGTTTCAAATTGGCCTGGGCATTGGTCAAAGCCAATTTTGCCTGATCCAATTGTTGTTTGGTAACACCGCCTGTCTTAAATGCATTTTGATATCGATTGTAATCAACCAACGCGTTTTGGTACGAAGCGTTCGATGTTTGTTCGTTTACATTAATTACATCACTTCGAACAATCACAAGGGTTTGTCCAACGGTTACATAATCGCCTTCTTTGGCGTGTACGCTAATTACTTTTCCAGCTTTTTCGGCAGAGAAACTCAATTCTTGTTTAGGTTCAAAATTTCCGTTGGCAACAAAATCTAACGAAACTTGTTCTGTTTTTACGTTGGCAACTTTTACAGCAACATTTGCGTTTTTCTCTGCTACGATGGCCGTTTTTGCTTCGTTTTCTTTTTTATTACCAATTAAAGTAAAAGCAATAAGCCCTAGAGCTCCTAAAATCAGTACTATGATTATTATATTTTTTTTCATTTTGTTAGTTATTTAAAAGTGTTTTTAGTTCTCCTTTGGATTTAATTAATTGAATTTCTGCTAGTTTGTAATCTAATATTGCAGTTGTATAATTGTTTTGTGCTTCGATATAAGCATTTTGAGCATCCAATAAATCGGTTAAAGAAGCCAATCCTTGAATATAATTATTGTTGGTGTTGTTTAAAACATCTTGAGATAATTGTGCATTTTCTTTTTGATTTTTGATGGTGATAATACTATTGTCAATTTGTGTTTTAGCATTTTCATAGCCTAAATCAAGAGCCAATTTGGTGTCGTTCAAATCTTCTTTTATCGCTCTTAGATTTACATCTGCTTGTCTTACTTTGGCACGGGTTCCGAGACCATTAAAGATTGGAACTCTCAAATTCAAACCAATAGCCGAAAAATCGGACCAATACACGCCATCAGAAGGTCTTGCTCCAATTGGCATTTTTGGCCCTTGACCAATGTA
>JAYVGE010000235.1:0-3649 GCA_043772515.1 Flavobacterium sp.
TTGTTAGGAAGGTATTTATTATCTTTCTTACGAAAAATATCAATCGGGAAATAATACACCTTCCTTGCAATTAGTCTTTGTTTAGGAGAAAAATAATAATAAATAGACCTTAAACTCATAATGTTTTTTATTTTAAATATACCTAATTCGAGGCTTTTTTCAACAAATTAATCTAAAATTAAAGCTTATTTTTTTGTGAATAATATTTTTATATAGGGCAAAATTAGCTTTCTTTACAAATATAATACAAATATATTCACAAATGCTCTCTATACTTATTCCGACATATGATTACGATATATATTATCTAGTCTCTGTTTTACACAAACAGGTTTGTGAGTGTAATTTGGATTTTGAAATTATATGTTTGGACGATTTTTCTACAAAATTTATTTCTGAAAACCAACAAATTAACGTTCTTGAAAATTGTTCTTACTCGGTTTTAGAAAAAAATATCGGAAGGAGTTCAATAAGGAATTTATTAGCCCAAAAAGCAAAATTCGAGTATTTATTATTCCTAGACGCCGACACTATCCCCGTTGATCCCTGTTTTGTTTCTAATTATATAACGCAAATAAATCAAGAAGAAAAAATAGTGTATGGTGGTATTCAGTACCAAAAAGAGAAACCAAAAAACACCCAACTATTACGATGGGTTTACGGAAATGCTAGGGAAGCACTTTCTGTAGTGCAACGGAATAACAATCCTTATTTGACCTTTTTGTCTTTAAATTTTTTGATAAAAAAATCAGTTTTCAATACGGTTGTTTTTAATGAAAGTATTCCAAATTTGAGACATGAAGATACTTTGTTCTCTTTTGAATTGCAGAAAAACGCCATTCAAATCGTGCATATCGAGAATCCTGTTTGTCATTTAGGTATTGAAAACAGTCTTCTTTTTTTAAGAAAATCAGAAGAAGCGCTCACGGGATTAAAACACTTAATTGAAACATCATTAATTGACCCTAAATACATAAAAATCAGTGGTTTTTATTTGAAAATAAAGAAAATTGGTTTACAACGTTTGTTTTTATTGCTATTTAAAGGGGCTAAACCTTTATTTATCAAGCAACTATTAAGTAACAAACCTTCTCTTTTTATTTTCGATTTGTATCGATTAGGTTATTATTGCATTTTAAATTTCAAATAAATGGCTTTTTTCTCTATCATCATTCCGCTTTACAACAAAGAAAAATTTATAGGAAATACACTTAAAAGTGTTTTAAGCCAAACCTTTACCGACTTTGAAATTCTAATCATAAATGACGGTTCGACAGATGAGAGCGAAGAGAAAATAAGAGGGTTTAAAGATTCTAGGATTCAGTATTACTCTAAAAAAAATGAAGGTGTTTCTACTGCTCGAAATTATGGAATAGAAAAATCAAAATCCAATTACATCACCTTTATTGATGCAGATGATTATTGGTTTCCCGATTTTTTACAAGAAATGTTTCAAAATAGTAATCGATTTCCAGACTTAAAGGTGTTTTCGGCTGCCATTGAAATAGAAACATCCAAAAAAATAATTCCAGCTCTGTATTCCATCACGAAGACAAACGATTGTGAAATTGTAAATTATTTTGCGGCTAGCGTAAAAGAATCTGTAATTTGGACTTCATGCGCCGTTTTTCATAAAAGTATATTTGAAGAAATCGGAAACTTTGATACAAGCATAAAAAGTGGTCAAGATACCGATCTCTGGATTCGAATAGGATTGGTCCATCCTATCCTCTTCTCCTGGAAAATTCTTGCCCGATACGTTTATGATTGCAACAGTTTGTCTAAAAACACCACTTTTATACACGAAAAAATTAATTTCTCTAAATTTGCATTTGCAGAAAAAACAAATCTTGAACTAAAATTTTTTCTAGATTTGAATCGGTTTTCACTGGCAATAAAATCTAAATTAATGGGCAACCGTTCCCTTTTTGAAGAACATTACAACGCCATTTTTTTAGATCACTTAAGTTCTAAGAAACGTCTTCTACTGTTAATGCCAGCTTTTATTTTAAAGCCATTAATCGCTTTAAAAGCAATGATGACAGATTACGGCATGGGATCATCGGTTTTTAAATAATTTGAATTCCGAAAAATTTCGAATGTAATCTTCTTCATCAAAAGTTTCTGAGGCAAGAACCAAGCACACTGAACCAGACGAAAAATTAGACAACTCTCGCCAGATACCCGCCACGATTAATAATCCGACATTCGGTTTGTTTAGGGTAACGGTTTTTATAGAACTGCCATCATTCAAAATCACATCAAAGCTTCCGCTCAAAGCAAGTAATAATTCTAGTTGTTCTTTGTGTGCATGACCGCCACGTTTGCTGCCACTTGGTACATCGTAAAGATAATAGACTCTCTTGGATACAAAGGGAATTGTACCCCCTTCAATTACAGAAAGATTGCCACGTACGTCGTGAATTTTAGGAATAGTGATTAATTGAATTTGTTCGATTGTGGTCATATTGTTTTTATTGTAAAATAGATTCCCATTGTTTTGAAATGGATTCTAAAGATAAATGTTTTACGCTGTCTGCTGCGTTTTTTTTGCAAAAATGGTATAAAACAGTGTCAGTCACCAATTGATTCATGGCATCGGCAAAAGCTTCTGGATTGTAATTCTCGACCAACAAACCATTGTGTCCGTGCACAATAACCTCTTTGGGGCCAGAACGGCAATCGACGGCAATAACGGGTGTTCCCAATGCCAAAGACTCAATGATAGACAACGGAAAACCTTCGTAATGACTCGTTAGTACAGTAAATCTAGCCTGTTGTACGTAGGCAAAAGGATTACTCCGAAAGGGTATTATTTTTACAAAAGAATGCAATTGTAATGCTTGTATTTTGTTCTGAATAAATACCAAATCATTTCCCTCACCCATAATATGAAGTTGATATCCTTTCTGAAAAATTTTTGAAATCGCAAAAGCTTCAAGCATTAAACTAAAATTCTTTGCTTTTTCGTCAAACCGTCCAAAAAATAGAATGTATTTTTCAGTTCTCCTGTTTTTATTGGTCAATTGGCTCGATGAAAAATCAAATGGATTGTAAATTGTCGTGGTGTTTGTAAGGTTATAATCATTATTTACCCGTTCTTCAATTTCTTTTGAAACACAAACAAGCTTGGACGCTTTTTTGTAAAGAATACGAGTCAAAAAAACAGATGAAGGGAAATATTTTTCGAATTTACAGTTCTGAACAACATAATATACACTTGTATTTCTGTAAATGTATTTGGCAATGAGCTCTCTAACGAAATTATTCCTTGTCCTATTATCAATAATTATTGCTATTTGATTCTCCGATAAGTAGCGATTCAGCAAAAAACCTTTTTTAATTTTTTTAATAGGTAAAAAAGGATTTGTACTCAGTTTTCCTAAATTATACAGCTTTCCAGCATACTGGTAATCAACAAAATCATTGACTATTATTGAATGAACTTCAAAATTTGATTTTTCTAGTATAATGCTCAACAACGCAGCAAATCGCTCGGCGCCACCGTTGCCTAAAGAAGTAGAAATTATCGCTATTTTATGGTTGTTTTTAATCATAATTATCTAAAATCACTAGCGAGATTTTTGCAAAAGCTACAAATTTGTTCTTTTTCAATTTTGTTAGCATCAAATAGGGGGGGTAAATATTT
>JAYVGE010000236.1:0-9029 GCA_043772515.1 Flavobacterium sp.
TGCCATTATAGTATTCCTTCTTTTAAAATATCGTGCAAATGCAATATGCCTTTGTATTGGTTATTCTCTACAACAACCAATTGCGTGATAGAGAAATCTTCCATAATGTTAAAGGCACTGACTACCATATCTGTAGATTGTATCATTTTTGGGTTCTTGGTCATGATGTCTTTGGCTGTCAAATCGGCAAAAGTATCTCGGTCATTAAGCATACGTCTAATGTCGCCATCGGTAATTATTCCGATCACTTTTTCTTGATCTATCACGGCTGTAACACCAAGACGTTTTTCTGAAATTTCAAAAAGTACTTTTTTAATAGCCGTATCTGGAGTCACCATAGGTTTCAACGAATGCTCTAACATGTCTGCTACGCGAAGCAATAGTTTCTTGCCTAATGCGCCCCCAGGATGATATATGGCAAAATCTTCGGGTTTAAAATCGCGCATTTCCATCAGGCAAACGGCAAGCGCATCTCCCATAACCAATTGAGCCGTGGTACTGTTAGTAGGAGCCAAGTTGTTTGGACACGATTCTGCTTCTATTGTTGTATTCAAAACATAATCGGAGCCCTTGGCAAGAAAAGAAGTCATGTTACCGGTAATAGCAATTAAGGTATTGCCAAACCGTTTTAATAATGGAACTAAGATTTTTATTTCGGGACTGTTGCCACTTTTAGAGATACAAATGATAACATCGTCGTTTTGAACCATACCCAAATCTCCGTGAATGGCTTCGGAAGCATGAAGAAATAAGGAAGGTGTTCCGGTTGAGTTGAATGTGGCGACCATTTTTTGAGCAATAATAGCGCTTTTCCCTATTCCGGTAACAACGAGCCTACCCTTTGATTTATAGACTATTCGTGTTGTTTCTATAAAGTTTTCGTCAAGAAATTCGGTTAGTTTTGCAATCGATTTGCTTTCGGATAAAATCGTTTTTTTTGCGATTGCCAGTATATTTTCGTTTGATATCAAAACAGCTTATTTAAAATTTGTGAGTGTAAAAGTTTTTTGTACCTTTATGTACCGCAAATTTATACAAAATACCACATAATCAAGAATGAATTCAAACGAAATTGACATCCACAAAGAATTAAAAAAATATTTTGGCTTTAGCCAATTTAAAGGTTTGCAAGAACAGGTCATAAAAAGTATTCTTAGTCAAAAAAATACTTTTGTTATTATGCCCACTGGTGGGGGAAAATCGCTCTGTTATCAATTGCCAGCCTTAATTCAGCAAGGAACCGCTATTGTTGTCTCTCCATTAATCGCTTTGATGAAAAATCAAGTAGATGCCATTCGAAGTCTCTCTTCAGAAAATGGGATTGCCCATGTTTTAAATTCCTCCTTAACCAAAGCCGAAATTACTCAGGTAAAAGCAGATATTACTTCTGGTTTAACCAAACTCTTATATGTAGCTCCAGAATCTCTGACCAAAGAAGAATATGTTAGCTTTCTTCAGAACGTACCTATTTCATTTGTGGCTATCGACGAGGCACATTGTATTTCGGAGTGGGGACATGATTTTCGACCAGAATACAGAAATCTAAAGCACATTATAAAACAACTAGGAGATGTCGCTATTATAGGTCTTACCGCCACTGCAACTCCAAAAGTACAAGAAGATATCTTAAAAAATCTGGATATGTCCGATGCAACTACTTTTAAGGCATCTTTCAACAGACCCAATTTGTATTACGAAGTACGTACCAAAACAAAAAATATAGAATCGGATATTATTCGTTTCATAAAACAACACAAAGGCAAATCTGGAATTATATACTGTTTAAGCCGTAAAAAAGTAGAGGCTGTTGCCGAAGTTTTGCAAGTAAACGGAATTAGTGCCGTGCCTTATCATGCTGGTTTGGATGCAAAAACAAGAGCCAAGCATCAAGATATGTTTCTTATGGAAGATGTAGATGTGGTTGTGGCAACAATTGCTTTTGGGATGGGAATCGACAAACCCGATGTGCGTTTTGTGATTCATCACGACATTCCAAAATCATTAGAAAGCTATTACCAAGAAACCGGTCGGGGCGGGCGTGATGGTGGAGAAGGGCATTGTTTGGCGTACTACTCCTATAAAGATGTCGAAAAATTAGAGAAGTTTTTATCAGGAAAACCAGTTGCAGAACAAGAAATTGGTTATGCCTTGTTACAAGAAGTAGTCGCTTATGCCGAAACTTCTATGTCGAGACGTAAGTTTTTATTGCATTATTTTGGAGAAGAATTCGATAGCGAAACAGGTGAAGGAGCTAGTATGGATGATAACGTTACAAATCCAAAATCCAAAATCGAAGCTCAAGAACAAGTAGAGAAGTTATTGCAAGTTGTAAAAGAAACCAAGCATATTTACAAATCCAAAGAGATTGTATTTACTTTAATTGGTCGTTTAAACGCGGTAATTAAAGCTCACAGAACCGACACTCAATCTTTTTTTGGGTCAGGATCGAATCAAGACGAAAAATATTGGATGGCACTACTCAGACAAGTATTAGTAGATGGGTTACTGACCAAAGATATTGAGACGTATGGGATTGTGAAAATTACCCAAAAAGGACTGGGTTTTATAAAAAAACCAACCTCTTTTATGATGTCTGAAGATCATGAATACAACGAAGCCGAAGACGAAGCGATAATGACAGCGGCAAAATCCTCTGGCACATCCGATGAACTCTTGATGGAAATGTTGCGTGACTTAAGGAAAAAAGTAGCCAAAAAATTAGGAGTACCTCCATTTGTAGTTTTCCAAGATCCTTCGCTCGAAGATATGGCTTTAAAATATCCCGTTTCTATAGATGAGTTAACCAATATTCACGGAGTTGGAGAAGGAAAAGCCAAAAAATACGGGAAAGATTTTGTAGCATTAATCAGCCGTTATGTAGCCGATAACGATATTATTCGTCCCGATGATTTGGTTGTAAAATCGACGGGAGTCAATTCGGTAAACAAACTATATATTATTCAAAATATCGATAGGAAACTACCTTTAGATGACATAGCTTCGGCAAAAGGGTTGAAAATGAGTGATTTGATTAAAGAAATGGAGCAGATTGTCTATTCTGGTACCAAACTGAATATAAAATATTGGATAGACGAAATGCTAGATGACGATCAGCAAGCCGAAATTCATGATTATTTTATGGAATCGGATTCCGATAATATCGAAAATGCACTCAAAGAATTTGATGGTGATTATGATATTGATGAGTTGCGTTTAATGCGCATAAAATTTATTAGCGAAGTAGCTAATTAGAAGGAAGTGTTCCGTATTTTAGTATTCCCTATTCCTGTTTTTATGGGTCTGCTTACATAGAACTGAATACGGAGTACTTTTTTATTGTTTAGTATTTCGACGTTAAATAGGACTGACCACTAAAAAGCGGACCACTGAATACTAAAAAACTTCTCCTCGATGCGGTTTCAGAGCATCTCGTACCGCAATCATATTCTCATCGGTTACAACCATAAAAGCAATGGCGAGCATTTCGTTCTGAATCTCAAAACCAGTGATGTTCAACGGTAGTTTTTCGATAGCAATGTATTCTTTCAAATGAATTTCGTGGTGCTCTGCTATTTTTGCAGAAGCGGGGCCGCGAAAATCCCATATTAGTTTTATTTTTCTAGACATTTTTTTTGAGTTCTAAAGTTTGAAGTTACAAAGTTACAAAGTTACAAAGTTCAGCAGAAGATATTCTAATTTTTAAGTTTACTTATTCAACTTGTTTTTATTAAATTTGGACAAAACAGCACAGATGAAAAAATTTTCAATTCTACTATTATTTGTAGGTCAGTCCTTTTATGCCCAAAATCTAACGCTTGAAAAAGCAAACCATTTGGCCTCTTTGCCTATCAAATGTTTACAACAAGAATACCCTAATAAAGTAGGGCAGCTATTGGCCGATAGCACCGAAATTAAATCGCCAAAGCAATTGCATCCCGCTTTTTATGGCTGTTTCGATTGGCATTCTTCTGTTCATGGGCATTGGAGTTTGGTTTATTTGTTGAATAATTTTCCTGAATTAGACAATAAAGAAACAATAATAAAAAAACTGCAAGTCAATCTTTCTAAGGAAAACATTCAAAAAGAAGTCGATTACTTTTCTAAAAAACACGAAAAATCCTTTGAGCGCACTTACGGCTGGGGTTGGTTACTTCAATTACAATTAGAATTAGAAACCAGCAAGACTCCTTTTGCCAAAGAAATCGCAACAAATCTAAAACCGCTTTCTAAGCTTATTGTCGAAAGATACATCGAATTTTTACCCAAATTAGTATATCCTGTTCGAGCAGGCACGCATCCAAATACAGCATTTGCACTGTCGATGGCTTGGGATTATGCTGTTTATTCACAAAACAAAGAATTTCAGAAAGTAATCAAAGACAATGCCATTCGGTTGTACCAAAAAGATTCCAATTGTCCTTTCAATTGGGAACCAAGTGGCACCGATTTTCTATCGCCATGCCTAGAAGAGATGGGAATTATGCAACGAATTCTGCCAAAAGAAAATTTTATGAAATGGCTAAAAACGTTTGCTAAACCACTTTTTGATGAAAAATTTGAATGGGCAGTAGCTCAAGTTTCTGATCGAACCGATGGTAATTTGGTACATTTAGACGGACTCAATTTTAGCAGAGCATGGAATTTATATCACCTAATGAGAGCATACCCAAAAGAGTTTTCTCATCTAAAAAGTATGGCCGATACTCATTTTGCCAAATCACTACCCTCTGTTGTCGACGGAAACTACGAAGGAGAGCATTGGTTGGCCTCTTTTGCATTACGAGCTTTTGACGAAAAAAACAAGTTAAAGTAGTTGATTTTTTAGACGAACAATCGGGCTTTTTAGCCCAAACGAAGTTTGTTGAACTCTAATAAAAAATAATATTACTGTACGTTATGAGTGGCAAAAATTATGGTTTGCTATTAGTAATTCATTAGTGTTTATAAATTAATCCAATATCAGCTTTATCCTTTGTAGAGGTTTGGGGTGAGGATAATTTGCGTTGGACTAAAATAGATTAGTCAATGGTATAACAGAAAGTCATCAAAAAATAAAAACAAAGTGAAGTAATCCCTGTCGCAAAATTCGCTTCAAAATACTACTTTTGTAGCCTGATTCCGTTTTTCGAATAATCGAATAGGCAATCAACGAACAAACAAAATCCAATGTCACAAGAACTCTTACTACAAGTTTCTCCAGAAATAGCCTCAAACGATTTATTGCTCAAAGACTATCTGTCTAAGCAAATAAAAGTCACTGCCAAAGATATACAGCACGTTGTGATTCTGAAACGCTCAATCGATGCGCGCCAAAAAGCAATTAAAATCAATTTAAAAGTGGCAATTTATTTGGTTAATGAACCCTTTCAAGAAAATAAAATTCAACTTCCTGAATACAAAAATGTTACCAATGCACAAGAAGTTATAGTTGTTGGTGCAGGACCAGCAGGACTTTTTGCCGCTTTGCAGTTAATCGAATTAGGCTTAAAACCAATAGTAATCGAACGCGGGAAGGATGTTCGAGGGCGTAGACGGGATTTGAAAGCGATAAATGTAGATCATATGGTCAACGAAGATTCTAATTATTGTTTTGGAGAAGGTGGAGCAGGAACCTATTCTGACGGAAAACTATACACCCGATCCAAAAAAAGAGGAGATGTAACCCGAATCCTAGAATTATTAGTAGCCTTTGGCGCATCAGAAGACATATTGATCGAAGCCCATCCGCATATTGGCACCAATAAATTACCGCAAATTATTCAGGACATTCGAGAGAAAATTATCGAATGTGGCGGTCAGGTTTTATTCGAAACCCGATTGATCGATATTCTTATAAAAAACAATGAAGTGCAAGGTGTTGTTACGCATAACGGAAACACCATAAGCGCCAATAAAATAATTCTTGCTACGGGGCATTCTGCTCGTGATATATTTGAATTGCTCGATAGAAAAAAAGTATTTATCGAGGCCAAAGCTTTTGCCTTGGGCGTAAGAGCCGAACATCCGCAGACGCTAATTGATAGTATTCAGTACAGTTGCGATTATCGTGGTGCGCTTTTGCCACCAGCACCTTATGCTATTGTGAAGCAAGTAAATGGTCGCGGAATGTACTCTTTTTGTATGTGTCCTGGAGGCGTGATTGCACCTTGTGCTACCAGTCCTGGTGAAGTGGTTACCAATGGTTGGTCACCGTCTAAACGAGATCAGGTGACAGCCAATTCGGGGATTGTAATCGAATTGAAACTGGAGGATTTTAAGCCTTTCGAAAAATTTGGTGCTTTGGCGGGAATGGAGTTTCAAAAAAGCATCGAGCAAAAAGCATGGCATCTCGCTGGGCAATCTCAAAAAGTGCCCGCGCAACGGATGATCGATTTTACGCAAAACAAAGTTTCCTCCTCTATTCCAAAAACGTCCTATGTTCCAGGAACGACCTCTGTCGAAATGGGACACGTATTTCCAGGATTTCTAACTCAAATTTTGCGAGAAGGGTTTTCCGAATTTGGAAAGTCGATGAAGGGATATTTGACAAACGAAGCCATTCTTCATGCTCCAGAAAGTAGAACTTCTTCTCCAGTTCGTATTCCCAGAGATGCAATTTCTTATGAGCATTTGCAAATAAAAGGTTTGTATCCTTGCGGTGAAGGAGCGGGTTATGCAGGCGGAATTATTTCGGCAGCGATAGACGGAGAAAAATGTGCTTTGATGATTGCAGAAGCTTTAAAATAAAGTATTCCTCCAGCTAAAGCAGGTAGTAATTAAGCCTAACTTAATGACATTCAGTGATAGCGAACAGGCGAAGCAATTGCATATTCTAATAAAAACAATTAGTATCTACTTATGAAAAATTTAGTCTCCAATCTCTTTAATGAGGACGACAATGTAAAATCTATCGTTTCTTTTGAAGTTTTAAACTCCATTTATTCTCATTTGTATAACCAAGAACATAGAGTGAGTCTTAAAATGAAAGGAATTCATGATGCAATTTCAGTCGCTCTATACTCGTTTCCTGGTTCGTTTGAAAATGAGGAAGCAAAAAACGAAATCAAAAAAGCAGGGTTCAAAAATGCGTACGAAGTTTTAAATGAACTCTACAAAAAAATAAATATTGCAGCGGTTTCTGAACAAGAAATGGAACAAGAAGCGGATTTTGATTATTTGCATATTAGCTTTTATTCTGAACCAACTCCAGAGACAAAAGAAATATTCAAATACTGTATTCATAATTTTGTAGTGTTTTTTTGTTGTATTAATGATAGCGATGAGTCGAATAGCTTTGAAGTTTTGCATACGAATAGTTATTTTACAGACTATACAAAAAGCTTGTTAGATGCTAAATCTGTCGCAATAAATAATCCTGAGACTCCAATAGAGAGAATTGGGTTTGAAAAATTCGAAACTGTTTTGCAAGGAATTTGCCAGAAATTAAAAATAGAATTGCCTCAAAACATAAGACTTCCATCAGAGGATAACTTGATACAAGACGAAGTGGGTGTCGAGCACTTTCGAGAGTTTTTAAGTTTGCTTTCAAGAGGACAAATAGAAGAGGAACTGCTTGTAAAACAAGCTACTATTCTTTTTAATAATGAAACCGAAGATGATAATGATGATGAGTTTGATTTTTTTGAGGGTGTAAATTGCTGGCATAGTGATTGGAAATTTGATCCCGAAGATGCTCAATATTTCGTTTCGGATTTGATAGAAGAAGATTTTCAATTCGAATATCCCGAAGCAACCTACAGCCACGATTTGTTTCCGTATATCCAAACTCAATTGGCAAAATTAGACTTAGAACTAATGAATTATGATACGAGAGGAGACAGTTATTTGTTTTTTGTTGTTAACAAAAAGGACGTAAATAGAATTTTAGAATTAGCAGAAATTACAGAGATGGGAATTGATAGATTGGGCTAATTGTGACACTTTAATCAATCAAAAAAAAGAGCAATAGTTGTCTGGAAGGTGTTTTTATGTATTGAATCTAGGTGTGATTTTAAATCAATTATTTGAAATTAAATAAGGACTATTTTGGTATGAGTTTTTTTAGGAAATTGTACTAATGATCGTAGCTTATTACTCTTGATATTTTCCATTGATTATCTTTCTTTTTCCAAATCATAACAAATTTGAAAGTCCCAATTTCTTCTTTGCCGTTTTCGATATGACGAAATTCATGTACGCCAATTTCTATTGCTCCAAAATCTTTTATGGGATGAATTTCTAAACTGCCTTTTACCAATTTTCGAGTTAATCTGTTTTCGTTTTTAAACATTTTATCGAAATTATCAAAAACGGTTTTGTACAAAAGCAGCCCTCCATTGTCTTGATACCATTCTAAATCTTCGGCAAACAAAGATTTAAAGACCGTCATGTCTTTGGTGTTGAATGCTTCAAAAAGTAGGCGATCCTTATTTTCGATTTCGGTATATAATTCAGTTGTTGTAGGTGCTACTTTCTTTTCTTGAGCCGTTACGCAGTTAGTAAGAAACAGAAGTGTAAATAGTATTTTGGAGATGTAAAGTGGCGTTGTTTTTGTTGTCATTTTGCTTAAAATTTAGTTCTGTGATAAAGTGTTTGGCACTGTTTTTTTTGTTCAATTCGTCTTTGATAAAGTTAGAAATTTTTTTCTAGTAAAAAAAGTAATGACTACCGACAATCCGTGTCATCCGCGTTCCATTTAGAAAGTTTTTCGCAGTTAGCAACTCTTTGTCAAAGGCCCAAACTACTTTCTTCAAATCGCTGTCAAATAAATCCATTCAACTTTTTAGATTAATGGAGCAATTCGGCAATAATCGTATTGGTTGCGGATAGTTATATTTGTTTAATACCAACAGTCTTTAATTTTGCTAATTTTTAAGTTTTATCGAAGGTTTTTTTGCTTCTATCGGAACTTTAAAGTACAAACTAAGTAAATTTATTGAGGCTATTATTTAAAAAAAAACATTTGCCACAATATTTTTAATCTATCATTATATTTAGAGCTTTTAGTATTTCATTTTGAATGTCAGTTAGTTTTGTATTTTGCCATTTTA
>JAYVGE010000237.1:0-3634 GCA_043772515.1 Flavobacterium sp.
TTACACTTTGATACTGAAAAGACACTCGATTACCCTTGCTAAAATCGTACTGTAATTTAGCATCAAAATTAGACAACGATTGCTCTGTAATGGAGCGCAACAGTAAGAATCTACCATTCCACTTGCCTTTACGATAATCGTATTGCCCTCCTACACTATTTATATTTTGACTTAATGAACTAGAAACCGTTTGATCGTTCAAAATTAGGATTTTATTGTAATAGTAATTCGATCTAAAATCATCTACAAAAAACTGAAATTTACCTAAGGTTGTATTCTCATAAATAAGCCCTGCTTTATTATACATTTTATTGTAATGTGTTTGATCGTTGATTCCGCTGGTCACAAAAGAATCACCGTATCGAGAAACCGTCAGATCATCAACCGTAGAAAGTACTGTAGACTGATTGTATTCGAAAAACTTATTCTCATAATTAAACTGGTGCACAACATATAAGTTGTTTTCGCCTTTAATAGTATTGATCCTAAAAACATGGTCTACAAATACTCTTTTCCCTTTTAGAAAAGATTTGGCATCTTTAAAATAAACTTCAAATTTGGCTTTATTATTATAGCTTGGATCTTCGCTTTCGAAATCTGTTATTGTTGTGATTCCACCATTTTCTCCATTCAAAACATCCTGAGAAGTAAAGTGTGCATTAACAAAATACCTGCCACTTTTAGTATTGTAACTTGTTGTAAACCTAAAATTTCCAGAACTTGACAATTGATTTATATACTCGCCTAAAGATCGAAGCCCGCGGTAAGCAATCGAAAAATTAAGTTGCGGTGAGGTGTTCAAAGTTATAAAAGAATCTACCGATTGCCCTTGTTTTATAGTTGTTTTGAAATACAATTCGGTAACAGGTGTTGCCACATTACTGTACTTGATTTGGTTGGCCTCTAGAAAATTGAAATGTTTTGCTTTGAAACCAAACTCTGGGTAAGGAGAAAAATCGGTCAAACTGTACTGCAAAGTAGTGTACGTTTGTCCTTCATTTGGAAATGCCAAAAGTCCGAAAGTATCTTTTCGCAAATAATTATGACTGTATTCTTTTTGGATGGTAAGCGAAGTATCTACATAGGTAGTGTCCCGATCTAAAGTCACCAATCGATACTGATCGATAGTCGCTACTGGCGCCTTGGCTTTTTTTATAGAATCAGAGGCGTTGTATTTGCTATTGAAATCTAATTCTTTACTTTTTTTTTCTTGAGAAAACAGAAGAGTTGGAAATACTAATAAAAATAAAAAATAGTGAATTCTCATTTGTAAGGGATATAATTGGCTATTATTTCAACCGTTTTATAACGCAAAGATAATTGATAAAACGGTATAAAGAAAAAAACACCTCGATTTATGGAAGAGATAAATCGACTTATAAATACTACCGAAAATTTAAATATAATTTCACAATCTTTGTAACTTAAAAAATTCACAAAATGCTCAGCAGTAATTTTTCACAATTTGACCTAGAAGCAGGAACCGATGAAGCTGGTAGAGGCTGTCTTGCTGGTCCAGTAACTGCCGCAGCGGTACTACTACCCAAAGGTTTTGAAAATCTAATTTTGAATGACAGTAAACAACTTTCAGAGAAAAATAGAGAAAAACTAAGACTTATTATAGAACAAGAAGCACTTTCGTTTGCAGTAACGCATCTTGATCCTTTTATAATAGACCAAATCAACATCCTCAATGCGTCGGTAAAAGCCATGCAGGAAAGTATTCTAAAATTAAACCCACAACCAGAATACATTATTATCGATGGAAATGCACCGCTAATTCATAAAAATGGAATAAAAAATGAAGCCGGTAAAATCTTTACCAATGCCGAAATGCAGATTCTAAATTCAATTCCCAATACAAGTATCGTAAAAGGGGATTCTAAATTTATGAGTATTGCCGCAGCATCTGTGCTGGCAAAAACCTATCGGGATGATTATATGAATCGCATACACGAAGAATTTCCGATGTACAATTGGAAGAAAAACAAAGGCTATCCAACCAAAGAGCATCGAGAAGCGATTCGAAAATATGGAGTAACAAAATACCACCGAATGAGTTTTCGGCTGTTGCCAGAACAATTGAAATTGGATATTTAGACTTCTTAGATAGTTAGATTCTTAAACTTGCCTAGACTATTAAAAAAAACTTATTTCTAAAAAAAACCGAACAATGTCATTACCTAATTATCGAGCATTCGAATAATTCGGCCAAATGTTTTAAGATTTTTTCTTTTACTCCTTGTTCATCCACTTTTTCGACACCGAGCTCTACATGAAGCGAAGTAACTGCTTTGCCACGAATTCCACACGGAATAATATTATCAAAATACCCCAAGTCAGCATTGACATTTAGAGCAAATCCATGCATGGTTACCCAGCGGGAAGCGCGAACTCCTAAAGCACAAATTTTACGAGCAAATGGCGTCCCTGCCCCTAACCAAACTCCCGTTTCACCATCACTTCGACTGCATTCTAATCCGTATTCTTGTAGCGTCAAAATAATAGCTTCCTCCAGAAAACGCAAGTATTTATGAATATCCGAAAAGAAGTTTTCTAAATCCAAAATAGGATAACCCACAATTTGTCCCGGTCCGTGATAGGTAATATCCCCACCACGATTGATTTTATAGAAACTAGCACCCTTGGCTTCCAACTGTTTTTCGGATAAAAGTAAATTACTCAAATCACCACTTTTTCCCAAAGTATAAACATGGGGATGCTCGACAAATAAAAAATAATTAGGAGTCTGTAGTTCGAGTTCTTCCCTTCGATTTCGAATTTTCAAATCTACAATTCCCTTAAACAATTCTTCTTGGTATTCCCAAGTTGCTTTGTAATCTTTATTTCCTAAATCTTGAAGTTGGATGGTTTTGTTCATTTGTTTTTGCGAGGAATTGCGAGGAACGAAGCAAAGAAATCTTTATATCCTCCCCCTTATTTTTTTGAAATGCAAAGATACAAAGTTTTGAACGAGGAATAACAAATGGCACTATTTTGAGATTTTAAAAACATCATTCTAAAACAACCTCTAGACTCGTACTCTCTGGATTTTGGAGACAATCTGACAAAAGGAATCCCAATGAAAAAGATTTTCTGTCCTCACTTACTTTTGCATTTGGATTGGAAACCGATTTTATTTTTCGAGGAAAATGATAGTTTAAAACATAAGGCTCATTGATTTTTAGTTTTGAAAATGGTTTTTTGAACCCGTCGATTTTATCCTGCTGTTTTTTTAATGCTATTGGATCTGTAACTTTAACAATCCGTTTAAAAACACTCCCGTTATAAAAATAACTCACCTTATAATAATGCTCTTCGGCGCTTAAGGCATAATTATGCTCCAAATCGTCTGCGTACTCGATGGTTTTGTATAAATCCGGAACTTCATCTATTGTATTGAAATCTTGATTGATTGTTGTTCTAAATTCTTTTTCATAAGAACTTTTCTTGATGTGCACTTTTACAGCATTGAATTTTTGAAAAACTGCCTTTTCCTCCTTGGAGAGTTTAAAAAAGGTTTCTGAATATTTTGTTATAAAATCTTTAAAAACATAAGTTGTATCTTCGAATTTCTCTTCTTTCGAATAATTTTCACCTGCTAATTGCATATAGCTTTGCTCGTCTCGAAGCT
>JAYVGE010000238.1:0-8976 GCA_043772515.1 Flavobacterium sp.
AAAACATAATCCAAATCCAACTAGAACCCACAATACAGTTACTACTACCATTGCCATATAACTTTGTAGCATGGTACTAATAACATTCTTTTTGCCTACCATTCCACCATAAAAGAATCCTAGTCCTGGTGTCATTAATAATACAAGAGCAGTGGCTACTATCATCCAAGCCGTGTCTCCTGTGTCTAGTTTTAATTCAACAACGTGTGCTCCTAATGTTGGTGATTCAATAAGGAAATGAATTGAAAAAATGGATAATACCAGAATTGTGATTAATATCACACTTAAAATAATTTTTCGCATCGGTTTTTTGGTTTTAAATTTTAATAAAATTATAAAATAATACAATGCGAGCTATAAAATTAGGGGTTAATGTTTGTATTTTTATTTAATTTGCAATTTAGACCCTGTAATTTTATGGGTGAATTGATTTTTTTGATCTAATTTAATAATTTATTATTGTTTACTTTCCCTAAAGGAGTCTCTTTTAACTTATTTGTAACCACAATACATAGTTTTGATTATTAAAAAAACAAATAAATTAATAACTTAAATCTTGTTATTTATGTTTTCTAAGAAAACCTATGGAGTAGATCAACTAGTTTTTCTAAATCCTCTGTGGTATGATTGGCGGTAATAACAATTCTATTCAATTTACCAGATGCCGTTGGGTATTTGAAAGCCGTGGTTATAATATTGTTTTTCAATAGTAATTCGGTAACGGCTTCATTATCAAAATAAATAACGGGATAGTTTTTAGTATAGGTAAAAATAGGGCTGCTTCTAAAATGTGTACGAATATAATTTATGTTTTGTTGCAGTTTTTGTTTTTGCAATTGATAGAGTTCCTGTGCTTGTACATAGGTTGCAGCAGCAGCAGGATTCATTCCAGAGGCACCAATAAAAGTTTCCATTTTTTTGATTTCGGTTATAAAGTCAGTATCTCCGGCAATTACACCGCCAGAAAGTCCCATTGCTTTTGCTAGAGATGCAATCATAATTTTTCGATGTACATTTGGCAGGTTATTTTGGGATAGAATAGATTTACCATCTACAATTCCGATGCTATGCGACTCATCGAGTACTAATGTAATTTTTATTTCTTTTGGAATTTGAAGTAAAATATTACAATCTATCGGCTCTACTTGCAAAGAAGGAATTGCGTCTGCCAAAATAGTTATTTCTGAAATTTTTTTGTCAAACAGTTTCGAATTCAATTTCCCGTTTTCAAATAGTGGTAAGCTCGAAGTACACAGTAGGGCTGGATGGTTATTGGGCAAATGAAATTGCATCTCAGTAGTTTTGCACAGGTATTCGGTAACTAATTTTCCTGCTAGCATTCCTGAAGAGACTGTTAAAGCAGCTTCTGTATTTAAATTGATTGCCAATAATTTTTCGGCATTTTCGTAAATAGAAAGTTTAATATTCGAATTTCGAGAACTTCCATAACTAGTTCCCCATTTTTTGATGCTATCAAATAAGATTTGCTGAAAATCGGGATGCGTTGTTACTCCTAAATAATTAGTACCACCAAAATACAAATAGTCAATACCATTTATACACAGAATGCGATCCGGAAACTGGTTTACTTCCATAGGTTAGGGGTTAAGGGTTACTCCAGTTCCGTTTAACTCAGAATAGTATACGATTCCTTCTTTTATGGTTACCCCAGTAGCAATATCTTCAGACAATAATAAGGCGCCATCCATATCGACATAATCTAATTGCGGTAATAAATGTGCAATGGCAGCTATTCCTACCGAAGATTCGGTCATGCATCCTACCATTGTTTTTAGACCTAGTTTTTTTGCTTCGGCAATCATTCTTCTGGCCGGAGTGAGTCCGCCACATTTTACGAGTTTAATATTCACTCCATGAAAATGATGGTGACATTTTGCTACATCTTCTTCAATAATACAACTTTCGTCTGCAATAATTGGCAGTACAGAATGTTTATAAATTTCTTTGTGTGCCGCCCACTGATCTGCCTTGATGGGTTGTTCTAAGAATTCTACTCCTAGATTTTTTAACGCAATTGCATTGTTTATGGTTTCCGAAACTGTCCAACCACAATTGGCATCGATTCTAAATTTGGCATTGGTATGTTTTCTTAATTCGGTAACAATGGCAATATCTTCTTTTGTTCCCAATTTAATTTTGTAAATAGGCCAAGGCATTTCTTTCATTTTTAAAAGCATTTTCGGAATGCTATCAATACCGATAGTATAGTTGGTTTTTGGGTTATGAAGTGGTGAATCGCCCCATAATTCGTATAGTTTTTTGCCTTTTTTGCGTGCATATAAATCATGGTAGGCCATGTCTAAAGCACAAAGTGCAAACGTATCTTTTTTTAATAATCGGGAGGCACTCAACCAGAAATCTTCTGGAGTTTCGTCTGTAATTGTTTCAATAAATGTGGTTATTTCTTCCAAATTGCGCTTCATCGAATCTACTGTTATTTTATAGTAAGGATTAGATGTTGCTTCGCCAAATCCAGAATAACCATCGCTTTGCAATTCGACAATAAGCGTAGGTTGTAGGTTATGTGATTCTCTAGAAATAGTAAAGGTGTGTTTTAATTTGAGTTTGAATGTTCTAAGTAGTAGTTTCATCGTACAGTTTTTATCAAATATGTTCTCTATACCGAAATATAGTAAAATATTGTGATTTACATTACATGCAACGCGTTAATTTCTGATTTTGAATAGTATAGAACTACAAAAGCCTATAATTGGCATATTAATTATGCAGATTACAGGCTTTTTGTTGATTTTAGAATATATTATGTCAAAAGGTGCTGACTCAAAATTTGATAGACTTCATTAATGTTATTGCTTCCTTTTCCGAATTGCTTTGCGATAGGAGTGTCTTCTCCGTTGATCCAAATTTTTAATTCGGCATCCATATCCAAAATCCCAGCACTTT
Source organism: Flavobacterium sp. (assembly GCA_043772515.1). Classification (GTDB taxonomy): domain Bacteria; phylum Bacteroidota; class Bacteroidia; order Flavobacteriales; family Flavobacteriaceae; genus Flavobacterium. The sequence continues at coordinate 2,926 of JAYVGE010000238.1, forward strand.
CTTTAGAGAATTTTTTGATGCTAGAAAAAGGAATAGTTAGATAATTGACTTTGCTTCCTACCAATTGCTTTTCGACCAGAATTAATCTTTTATTAGTAAAAATGAACATGTCTTTAAGTACTTTATAGCCTTTTTCGATGCGCTCTCCATCGACCAATATCGATTCAAATTCTTTTGCAATATTTTCTGTATTTACTTCCGACGCATTGCCTAAAATGGCGTTAAATAATCCCATAATTTATTTTTGTTTGTATTTTTCTTTGTACCTGATATTGAGTTGCGTTTGGTGTGTTTCTAAACTAATATTTCTTCCTTGAATAAAAGCTTGAGTCAATTTATTGGTTCTCATGTCTAATGCATCGCCTTGAGAAACAAATAAAGTAGCGTCTTTACCTAACTCCAAGGTGCCACACTGCGTGTCAATACCCAATATTTTGGCTGTATTAGAAGTTATTAGTTGCAAAGCTTGTTCTTTGTCTAGCCCGTAAGCGGCACATGTTCCTGCTAGAAAAGGCAGATTTCGAGTATTCATTCGTTCGTGATCTCCACTGTTTTCCAATCCTACCAAAACACCTTTGTCGGTCAATATTTTTGCCATTTTGTATGGTAAATCTACGTCTTGATCGTCGCTTTCGGGCATATCGTGTACCCGTCTTAATAGCACGCCAATACTGTTTTTTTGCAATAAATCGGCAGTTTTATAAGCATCATAACCTCCCACAATAACCATTTTTGAAATGCCATTTTCTTTGGCTAATTGTACGGCATCTATAATTTGTTTTTCTTCATTGGCATGAATAAACAGCGTTTGCGCCCCACTAAACAAACCTTTTGTAGCTTCGAGAATTAAGTTCCTTTCTTTTGCGATATCCAAGTTATACGTTCTTGCATTTGCCAAAAAGACACTAATTTCTTCGATTTGCTTTGTATACTCTTTATTGGCTTCTATGTTTCCTGGTTCAAACCAGCTACCGCTTCTTTTGAAACTAGATGGAAAATCAAGATGAATACCGTCGTTTTCTTTTAGCAAAGCATCTTTCCAAGTCCATGCATCGAGTTGTACTACAGATGAACTACCAGAAATTCTTCCGCTACGGGGTGTAATTTGAGCCATTAAAATTCCGTTAGGGCGTACGGATTCTATTACTTTCGATTCGGCATTGTAAGCAATAATACTTCGTACATGCGGATTAAAACTTCCAATTTCATCTTGATCATTAGACGATTTTATAGCATCAATTTCGACTAATCCCAAAGTAGAATTTGGGGCTATAAATCCTGGATACACGTGTTTTCCAGCCGCATCTATTATTGTTTCAAAAGCATCTTTGGCAAGCCGAATCATTGTTGCATCGGCTACCAAGGTAAGTTTTCCGTCCTGAAAACCAATGGCACTGTTTTCTATTGTTTTTCCATTGCCCAAATGAGCTGTTGCATTGAGAATCAAAACCGATTTTGTTTGCTTGGGAGCCGGTGTCTGTTGCGCCTTTGTGGTTATTGATAAACCAAGTGTTAGTAGGAGTATAGATATATTTTTATGTATCATTTTTTTTTGTTTTTATTGTTCTAAAGTGTCGCAATGGTATTCTTTTTTTTCTTTCTTTTTAGGTTCTTGAGTGCTCATTCCTTTGTTTTTTTCTAGTAGCAATTGCCCTATCAATTCACTTCTTTCGTTGGTTATTGCTATGCGTTGTGCTTCGTCTTTTTGTAAATCATAATATATAATACCTTCAATTATTGTTTTTTCGGCTTTGGCATATATAGACAATGGGTTGTTGTTCCAAAGTACTACATCGGCATCTTTTCCCACTTTTATACTTCCAATTTGAGCATCCAAATGCAGTAACTTTGCTGGATTCAAAGTCACAAATTTCCAAGCATCTTCTTCAGACACATTACCATATTTTACCGCTTTTGCTGCTTCTTGATTCAATCTTCTCGACATTTCGGCATCATCAGAATTATAGGCTACAAGTACGCCTTGATTGTGTAGTATGGCTCCGTTGTACGGAATAGCATCGTTTACTTCAAATTTATAGGCCCACCAATCGGCAAACGTAGATGCTCCTACACCATGTTCTTTCATTTTATCTGCTACCTTATATCCTTCGAGTATATGGGTAAAGGTGTTGACATTAAAATTGAATTTCTCGGCAACTTGCATCATCATCAAGATTTCGGATTGAACATAGGAGTGGCAGGTAATAAAACGTTCTTTGTTTAATATTTCGGCTATCGTTTGTAATTCGAGATCTACTCTTGGTGCTTTGCTTTTGTCTTTTTTACTACTGGCATTGTATTTTTTCCAATTGGCATCGTATTCTTTTGCACGTTGAAAATAATCGGTAAAAACTTGTTCTACTCCCATTCTGGTTTGCGGAAAACGAGTTGGATTATCGATTCCCCAGTTGGATTGTTTTACATTTTCTCCCAAAGCAAATTTGATAAATTTGGGCTGGTCTTTGTATAACATTTCATCTGGAGATAATCCCCATTTCCATTTTACAATAGCAGAACGCCCACCGATTGGGTTGGCAGAACCATGTAATAATTGCGAAGTGGTCACTCCTCCTGCCAAGTCTCTGTAAATATTGATATCTTCGGAGTTGACTACATCCTGAATCGTAACTTCGGCACTAGAATTGTGTCCGCCCTCGTTTACTCCTCTAGAAATGGCAATGTGAGAATGTTCGTCTATGATTCCACTGGTCAAATGTTTTCCTTTGGCATCGATAATTGTTGCCGAAGTATCAGAAATGTTTTTGCCGATTGCAGCTATTTTACCGTTTTTTATTAAGACATCGGTTGTTTCTAGAATTCCCTCTTTTTCATTTGTCCAAACGGTTGCATTTTTAAACAATAAGGTTTGTTGGGTTTGTTTTTGAGTATTTCCAAAGGCAATATTTGGGAAGCTAACAGGAAGGATATGGTTGAGTTTATCTGCCTTTGTTGTATCTTTTACGATTACAAATGGTGTCGTTTTTACGGCCATCCATTTCGATTCTTTTCCATCAAAAAGTATTGCTTTTCCCGATAGTGTTGCTGTGTTTTCTACATATCCTGTCAATCGGGTGTAGCTTGTTTTTGTGGTGTCTTTCGATTTTATCAAAGCGGTTATCCAATTGTTGGCTAGGGTAAGTTTCGAATTTACTTTTTTTGTATCTACGGTTGTTATTTCCGATTTTGGAGCTGTAATTTCTCCTTCAATTTTTAATTTGTATGTTTCGTTATCAATGGTCAAATCGTAATTTCCTCGAATATCTTTGGTCGTAATGTCGTTTATAACAAACTTTGTTCCTTGTACCCAATTTTCATAAACAATGGTCTTTTCTTCAAATACTTCTCCAGAAGTAATAATAAAGTTTGCCAAACTTCCTGTTTTTAAACTTCCAATTTCATCACTTTTTCCCAACAACAAGGCAGGAATGGTCGTTAAGGATTCTAATGCTTTTGTTTTGTCAAATCCGTATTTTATGGCTTTGAGAAGGTTAGTTCTAAAATCTTCTATTTTCTTTAACTTGTCTGTGGTCAAAGCAAAAACGATTCCATTGTCCGATAATACTTTTAGGTTGGTAGGGGCTTGATTCCAAAAACGCAAATCTCCCAATTCCATCTGATTGGCGAGATACGGATTGCTCACATCGTAAGCTTCTGGGAAATTGATTGGAATAATGAATTTCGAGTTCGTTTTTTTGATTTCCTCAATTCTTTCAAACTCATTTCCAGCACCTTTCATGATGTAGTTCAGACCGAATTCTTTTGCTATTTTTGAAGCTCTTAGGCTGTTTAATTTGTCTTCTGTACCAAAAATTTGAACTAATTTTTCATTGTTAGCCAAGGCTTCTAGCGATAGATCTTTGATGGTTGTATTTCCGTTTTTATACCAATTCAAATCCAAATACATCTGGCGTAGTAGCGCCATCATTCCCATTAGAGAACTAGGATACGACTGATTGGTTGTTGCGCTTCGTGTAAATGCAAACTGATTACTTATTTTGTTTACCAAAACTCGATCTTTATTGGTGGTAGTATTCAAGGCAATTAAGGTTCCTGTTCCACGGGCAATTCCGTCTGGTATGTGTGTGAGTACGACTCCAAATCCTGCTTTTAATAATTCTTCGGCTTTGGTCGTATCGTATTTAAAGGTTTCGTAAGCATTGACTTCAGAACGGATGTTTTCATTCCAATAATAGCCAACACGTTTGGTGTCATACAAAGGACTTCTATCAAAATCACCGCTATTTTTGGGCTTATCAACGCCAAAACTAGTGTAAATATCTATAAAAGAGGGGTAAATAGATTTTCCGTCTAGGTTTATGGTAGTACAGTTTTTTGGAATGGCAAGAGCATTTCCTGCTGCAATAACTTTTCCGTTTTGAATTAACAAAGTTCCTTTCTCAATGACTTGAGTTGCCGAAATATAAATTTTTGCATGGGTAAAAGCCGTGTAATTGTTGCTCTTATTTTGCACGCTTTCGTTGTTAGGAAAATAGTCCTGAGCTTGTATTTTTGGTAAAAACACACTCAAAAAGAGTAATAGTAAGTTTTTTTTCATTTTTAGGTTTAGTTTAAGTACGTTAAAAATATAAAATTTAATGATTTTAATATGTTAATTATATAAAAAAAAGTGTTTAATTCTTCTTACAAAGGGGGATGTATTAAGATTTTGTTTTTTTGTTAGGATCTCATTTGTTTGGTAATTAGGTTTTTTGTAGAAATTTTTCTGTATTTTTAGATTTAAATAAAAATATAGATGCTAGTAAAAGTTTATGGAAGTGCCGTTTTTGGAGTAGAAGCCACAACAATTACTGTTGAAGTAAATATGGATAAAGGAATCGGGTACCATTTGGTCGGTTTACCCGACAACGCCATAAAAGAAAGTAGTTATCGAATTGCTGCGGCACTCAAAAATAATGGGTATGCCATGCCAGGCAAAAAAATAACCATCAATATGGCACCTGCCGATTTAAGAAAAGAAGGTTCTGCTTACGATTTGACCCTCGCAATAGGAATACTCGTTGCCTCGGGGCAGATTAAAACCGAAGATTCAGACAAATACATTATTATGGGCGAACTATCTCTCGATGGTAGTCTTCAACCCATTCGAGGTGCTTTGCCCATTGCCATAAAAGCAAAAGAGGAAGGTTTTAAAGGTTTTTTTCTGCCGATTCAAAATGTAAAAGAGGCTGCAATCGTTACAGGACTAGATGTTTATGGAGTTGAAAATTTGCAACAAGTTATCGATTTTTTGGAAGGCAAAGCAACGCTAGCGCCAACGATTATAGATACCAGAGCCGAGTTCTATAAAACCTTAGATTTTCCTGAATTCGATTTTTCGGATGTAAAAGGGCAGGAGAGTATTAAGAGATGTATGGAAATTGCGGCAGCTGGGGGACATAATATTATCTTGATTGGTCCTCCGGGAGCAGGAAAAACGATGCTCGCTAAACGATTGCCTAGTATTTTGCCCCCCATGACGTTACGAGAAGCACTAGAAACCACCAAAATTCATAGCGTTGCAGGAAAACTCAAAGAGGTTGGATTGATGAATCAGCGCCCATTCCGGAGTCCTCACCACACGATTTCGAATGTAGCATTGGTTGGTGGGGGAAGTTATCCGCAACCCGGAGAAATTTCGATGGCACACAATGGGGTTTTGTTTCTAGACGAGTTACCCGAATTTAAGCGAGATGTTCTAGAAGTAATGCGACAACCGCTAGAAGATCGCGAAGTTACGATTTCGAGAGCTAAGTTTACTGTTACATACCCTTCTTCGTTTATGTTGGTGGCGAGTATGAATCCGAGCCCAAGTGGGTTTTTTAATGATCCAGACGCTCCACAAACTTCTTCTCCACACGAAATGCAACGTTATTTGAGTAAAATTTCGGGTCCTTTATTAGATAGAATAGACATTCACATCGAAGTTACTCCAGTTCCTTTCGAAAAATTATCCGATGACAGAAAAGCCGAAAGCAGTGTCGAGATCAGAAAAAGAGTGACTTCGGCGCGAGAAATTCAAACCACTCGTTTTGAAGAAATGGAAAATATACA
>JAYVGE010000239.1:0-8970 GCA_043772515.1 Flavobacterium sp.
CGAAGTACAAAAACCATTGGCAACAGTAGTTATTGGCGGATTATTTTCGGCAACATTACTTACTCTAATCGTTTTACCAATACTATATTTATTATCTGAAAAAGGATTTGTAAGAAGAAAAAAAGCAACAACACCAATTGTAACTCTAATTTTATTGTTGATTAGTACTTTTTCTTTTGCTCAAAATAGTCAAACGGTTACATTAGAACAAGCTCTTGTTTTGGCCAAAAAGAACAGTATTGATTTGAAAATGGCAGATAAAGCAATTGAAAAGCAAAACGTACTTAAAAAAACTGCTTTTCAGGCAGATCCAATTCAAATTCAGTATCAAGGCGGACAATTTAATAGTGTCAATTATGACCACAATGTTTCTGTACAACAATATTTTCCGATAGGTAAAATTACCAAAGCCAATCGGCAACTTCAAGAGGAGTTGGAAAAACTGGCCGAAAAAAGAAAAGCATTGTCGGAATATCAAATGGAAAAAGCAGTAACGATTGCTTTCTATCAGTATTTATACGGTGTGTCTATTCAAAAACTCAATAGCGAATTGAATGTCGTTTATTCTAAATTCTTAAAAAACGCAGCGCTTCGTTTTAAGACGGGAGAAAGCGGTAACATTGAAGTAATTAGCGCAAAAGCCAAGGTAAAAGAGATCGAAATGATAAAAACACAGATAGAACATGATTTGATGATTTATCAAAAACAATTGCAATTTTTTGTTCAAACCAAAGAAAATATAGTTCCAGATACTACAACAGTAGTTGAATATGCACATACAAATGATTTGAATAAAAATAAAGTAGAAGGCTTGGTAAACGATTATTATCAACAACAAATTTTGGTTTATCAAAAAGAAGCCAATACTTTTAGAGCTCAAAGAACCCCAAAACTCGGTTTAGGTTATTTTGCGCAAACAATCGACACAAAATCTTATTTTCAAGGGTTTACTGCTGGTTTGCAAATCCCCTTATTTGGTAGTGCAAATGCCACTAGAGCCAAAGCTTCTGAGATAAGTATTGTGGAATCACAATTGGAATTAGACAAAAGTAAATTAACGCTAAATCTAAAAATTCAGGAATTGCAAAACGAATTCGAAAAACAACAAAAAGGGTTGTTGTATTATAAAAACGAAGGTTTGCAATATGCAGAACAAATTATTGAAACGGCACAAAAAAGTTATGCCAATGGAGATATGAGTTATTGGGTCTACATTAGTTTCTTGAACCAAGCTATTGACATCAAAAAGCAATATGCAGAAACGCTACATGTATTCAATCAAAGTGCTATTCAATTGCAATTTCCATCGATTTCTATTAACTAAAATTAATTAAAATGAAAAATATATTTTTAAAATTAAATTATAATCAGGTTTCGTTTTTTAGTTTCTTTATTCTCTTCTTTTTTCTAATTTCTTGTGGAGACAAAAAAACGGAAGAACCACACGAAGAAGAAAAGTCAGCAAATGAAGTAGTATTGACCACAACACAATTTAAAACGGTTGGAGTTGAATTTGGAGTCGTAGAGAATCGAAATCTAAATACCGTTATTAAGGCTAATGGTTACACGACTGTTCCTCCACAAAATGAGGCTAATATTTCTACATTAATTGGAGGAACTGTTAAGGATATTTTTGTATTAGAAGGTACTTTTGTAAAGAAAGGCAAAGTATTGGCGACTATTCAAAATCTAGAAGTTGTCGAAATGTTGGAAGATTATACATCGGCAACTGCCAACATCGATTATTTGCAATTAGAGTTCAATCGCCAGAAAACACTAAGTGAGGAAAATGTAAATCCTAGAAAAATATTTCAAGAAGTAAAAGCAAAATTAGCGGTTGAAAGAGCAAGAGCTCAAGGGGCAAAAAATAAGTTACAGGCATTAAATGTAAGTATAAATAGTACTAGTTCATTGGTGCCAATTGTTTCGCCAATAAGTGGCTACGTAGGAAAAATAAGTATTGCCAAAGGAGCATTTGCCGATACTGGAATTACGCTTTTTGAAATAGTAGATAACAGTCAATTGCACTTAGATCTAAATGTTTATGAAAAAGATTTGGGGTCTATTTCAATCGGTCAGGAAGTCGATTTTGTATTGACTAATCAATCGAACAAATCGATCAAAGGTAAAATATTTGGAGTCAATAAATCGTTTTCGAACGAAAGTAAAACCGTAGCAGTTCATGCCAAAATTAATCCAGATGATGCCAAAGGCTTGATTTCGGGAATGTACGTTTCTGCCAATATCAACATTACCAACGCAACAGTTCCAGCTTTGCCAAAAGAGGCAATAGTAAGGAATGGAGACAAATATTTTGTTTACGTTCGAGAAGCAGTAAGTAGCAAGCAACAAGCAATTGCCAACAAGCAAAAAAAGATACATTCAGAAGCAGAAGAGCACAACGAAATACATTTTAGAACGATTGAAGTGGTTCCTGGAACAACAGATTTAGGGTATACAGAAGTAAAATTTATCGAAACAGTTCCTGATAATGCCAAAATAGTTGTAAAAGGAGCTTTTTATCTGCTTTCTGCAATGAAAGGAGGTGGGGCACACGAACATTAAAAAAATATATTTATAAGTAATTTTGTTGGATGCAATTCTGTATAATAATTGTATCCAGCTGTTAGTAAGTGTTTTAGAATAAATCATACAATTTACCTCGTTCTTTTGCCTTAAAAAAGACCAATATAGCTTCGTGAAATTTTGTGTAATTTTGATTAAAACCTTTACTTACTTCTACTTTTAAAGAGAAAATAAAATCTCGAAAACACCTACAAGGTCTTTTTGAGACCTTGTAGGTGTAATTAAGAGAGAAACAAAAAGAACCTATAAAAACAAGCTTTTTTTTAAAGCCTAAAAGTAGAATTAATAAGAGAATTTTAAAAATAAACCGTAGATGATATATAAAAATAAAATACCGTATTTCTTGACTTTTTTCTTTACTTTGATAAGTTGTTCGAATTTATTGGCTCACGGAGTCGATGAGAATACCAAAGTTTTTTTGATGGATAATAATGGATCTGCATTCATACCATTCTTATACATAGGCGCCAAACACATGCTCACAGGTTACGATCATTTGTTGTTTTTAGTTGGCGTAATTTTCTATCTCTACAAACCCAAAGAGATCTTAATCTATGTAAGTTTTTTTACGATAGGTCATAGTGTAACACTACTTTTGGGTGTGGTATTAAATCTTCAAATAAACGCTTATCTGATCGATGCTATAATTGCTTTGTCGATTGTTTACAAAGGTTTTGATAATTTGGGAGGGTTTCAAAAAATATTTAATTTTCAGCCCAATGCCAAGATGGCTGTCCTAGTTTTTGGTTTGTTTCATGGTTTGGGATTAGCAACCAAATTGCAAGAATTTAATTTTGATAAAGAAAGTTTGTTTACCAACTTAATCGGGTTTAATATTGGTGTAGAAATAGGACAGTTTTTGGCTCTTTTGCTAGTACTTATTTTGATAAGTATTTGGCGTAAATACAATTCTTTTTCACGATTTTCGGTCGTTACCAATATTTTGCTAATGATTGGAGGTTTTGTTCTAATGGCTTTTCAATTAACAGGTTATATTAATTCTTAAATAAATAAAAATGTCAAAAAATAATACACAACCCAATTTAACCTCTTCACAAATAATTAAAGCAACAATTATTGCATTGGTTATTTCATTTATACTAGTAATAATTGCTGTTTTGCCTGCCGAATATGGCATAGATTGTACTGGTTTAGGCAAAATAGTAGGTTTTTCTCGATTGTATCAAAACGAGGGTGAAGCAGCACAAAAATTGAATAAAAATGAAGTTGCAACTACTGTTTTCAAAGAATTGAAAATAAATGATTTAGGTTCTAGTTTAGAGATTAAAAAACCTGTTGAAGCCAATAATCCTGCCCCTGTAAAACAATATGAAAGTAGAAAAGACAGTGTAAAAATTACAATTCCTGCCGGCAAAGGATTAGAATATAAAATCACTCTTTTAAAATACGGTCAAGCAAAATATTCATGGAAAACCAATAAAGGGGTACTTTTTGTAGACCTGCATGGTGATGTAAAAAATGCAAACAAAAATTATGATTATTATGAAAGTTACACTGTAGCCAATTCGAATAATATGGCGGGTTCATTTATAGCACCTTACGAAGGAAAACACGGTTGGTATTTTAAAAATAAATCCGATCAAGACATAGAAGTAAGTATTTGTTTAATAGGTCAATATCAGTTGATTATTCAATAGTATAGAAAATAATAAGTCTAATGATGCTGTTCGGTAGAGTAGAGTATCATTAAGAGCACCTCTAAAAACTATGTTTCTGTATTTTTATATATTTGCAATTCATCAAAATTTATGTAGGTTGTGAATTTAAGGGTTCGAGAAAGTAGCTTTTTAGAGGTTGGCTTAAGATTAAGAGATTTTAGATTGATTATTAATGCTTGGCTTTGTCTATACGTCTTTTAGTTCCAGTTAGATTTGGTTCTATCAAATGTTGATATTGTCGATTTTTTGAGGTGTATTGCATCTGAAATCAAAAGTCGTTAATCAAAAATTAGTAATTATTTTGTTATTTTATTCTCTTAACTTTATGTGTCTTAACGAAATAACCGATTCAATCGCAGAAGTACACCGACATACTCTGGAGTTATAAGCTAGCTTAACAAAAAATCGCAGAAAATCAAATGAATATATTTTATAAAATATTAGAAAATTCGAAACTAAACAAAGAACTTATTGGATTGTGGAAATACAATGATGATGAAGGTTTTTGGTCTGGTTATGTGATTGACTACAATGAAAATTTAGTAACGATACAACATTATACTAAATATGGTAAAAAGGATGGGATAATAATTGCCCAAATTTCAGACATTCAAAGTGTTGATTTTAATGATGATTATGCAAAAGCCATGCAATGTGTGATAGATTATGCAAATGAATTAGAAAAAGAGGACGAAACAAATATTTTCCTTACAGAAAATGAAGATTGGCAATTTGCACTTCTAAAACAAATGGAAGGAAATATAGATAAAATAACAAGTTTGGAAATTAATAGCTCTAACTATTATTCAGGTTTTATTCTTGAGGTTTCTGAAACTGATTTCATCTTTCATTGCGTTGGAAAACTTGGCGAAGATGAAGGAACTGTAATTTATAAAATTGAAGATATAACTGGATTCAGAATTAACGATATTGATAATCGTAAAAGAACTATGTTATACAAATGGAGAAAAGCCAGCTTATAACATAACATTTAGCAAACTAGGCGAAAAAATCCCTTAAAAAGCCCCTCAACCATGAATGTTGAGTGGCTTTTTTCGTTTAGTTTGTGTTGACTGAGTGCCCCATTTTTAGGATTACTCTATAGGGAGATTAGTAGCTTTTTGGTTTCTTAGCAAAATCTCAATGGGATTAAGTATTATAGCGATTTTGTTAACATAATTTTATGATTCAAAAAGATGTTTTTTAATTGTTTTTTTTAAGTTGTCATTTATAACAAATATACGTATTTTTGATCGGTATCGCATTCACCCGCAAGGTGTCAGTTCAACAGCTACAACGTATTTGGGCAATTGGCATAATGGGAAGTTGGTTTTGTATTTGGCAGATTTGGCAAATCCGAAAATAGGGCTTAATTTAATCCCAAACCCGCTGTAGTACCAGAACGTTGGCGGTAATGCGAGCGTGAAACGAAGAATTCAATAACAAAAAATAAATAAAATGATAAAAAAAATTGGAACACTAATAATTATTAGCGGATTATTTCTAATCTCTTGCAATGAAAACCAAAAAAAAGAAAAAAACGTTACAAGAGAAAACAATAAAACTATGGAGGATTTCACTTTAATTGGCAAAAAAGGAATTATTACATTTCCTGAAATGAAAGCTGAAGTAAGCTACATCTCTGATAACAAATTACATTGGAAAACTACAGATAATAAAGGAGTAATTGCAGAAGGCGATGAAAACATAAACTATGAGAAATTAACAGATAGTATTCATTTCCTAAATTGGATAGAAAAGGATGGTTGGACAGTGAGTCAAATAATAAACACCAAAGAAGGAAAAGTGAAAGCTTATTGGAGTTTTAATGATGAGAAAAGTTTAAGAGGAAAGAGAAGCTCAATGTTTGTTGATGGAAAATTTGAATTTACAAAATAAAATAAGAGTATAATGACTGTTATAAATAATTATTGGAGGTAACGAAAAGATGCACTACTGCTAAAACCAGACCGATGTGTTGGCAGGAGCCATTGTTGGGAGTGGCTCGGCGTATCTTAGTTACAAATTGAACCAATGGATAAACAAGAAAAAAATAAAAAAAATCCCTAAACTTTGGCAGTAACGGTATCATTAATTATAGACTCAAAAGCTATAGATTTGGTGTAGCTCTTTTGAAAATCTCATTTTTTCTGTTTCTTGGTTTTATTCAATCCGTATCATCTGAATTTCATGACAATGACTGTTTTCTTTAGCATTTTTTTGTCAAAGTACTAAAGCTCTTTCTTCAAATTAGAAGACAAAAAAAGCGAATGCTGAGCAATAAAACGAACCAAAATGAAACATCAACACAAATACGATGTAAACGACAAGCAGCTTTGTTGCACATTGGAAGAAAATGTAAATCATAAAACGAATAAACAAACTAGATGTTGTTCTACACATAATGAACCCGAACATTCGCATGATGGCGGTCATGACCATGGAGAAAATGGACAATTAGCAATTGGTAGAATGTTTTTAGCGCCAATAATTTCGCTTTGTCTATTGCTGGTTGCGATTTTAATAGACAATTATTTTACTCGAACTTGGTTTACAGGTTGGATAAGGATATTTTGGTATGTTGCTGCCTATGTTCCAGTAGGTATTCCTGTTTTAAAAGAAGCATTAGGAAGTATTCGCAAAGGAGAAGTGTTTTCAGAATTTTTATTGATGAGTATTGCTACTATTGGCGCATTTGCCATTGGGGAGTATCCAGAAGGTGTCGCTGTAATGCTTTTTTATGCCGTTGGAGAAGCGTTTCAAACTCTTGCTGTTCGAAGAGCTAAATTAAATATTAAGGCTTTGTTAGACCAAAGACCTGATGAAGCAACGGTAATAAATGGTAAAAAGGAGAGTGTAAAAAAAGCATCCGAAATTACTATAGGAGAAATTGTTCAATTGCGACCGGGAGAAAAACTAGCATTAGACGGAAAATTACTGTCTGATACAGCCTCGTTTAACACCGCTGCACTAACTGGGGAAAGTAAACCCGATACCAAACAGAAAGACGAAACGGTTCTGGCAGGAATGATAAACGGCAATACCGTCGTTCAAGTCGAAGTTACAGCAGCTTACACCGACAGTAAGTTGTCGAAAATTATAGAAATGGTACAAGATGCCACTGCCAAAAAAGCACCAACGGAATTATTTATTCGAAAATTTGCCACAATATACACGCCAATTGTAGTTTTACTAGCTATTGCTATTTGCCTGTTGCCAATAGCCTTTTTAGATAATTATATCTTCAACGATTGGTTGTACAGAGCCTTAATTTTCTTGGTTATATCTTGTCCATGTGCCTTGGTAATCTCTATTCCATTAGGTTATTTTGGAGGTATTGGGGCTGCAAGCAAAAACGGTATTTTATTCAAAGGATCTAATTTTCTGGATATAATGGCTTCCATTCAGGTAGTGGTTATGGATAAAACAGGAACATTGACCAAAGGCGTTTTTAAAGTACAAAAAGTAGTTGCTGTTGCGATTTCCGAAGCAGATTTAGTAAAATATACAGCGGCACTCGAAACCAAATCTACTCATCCAGTAGGTACAGCTATTATAGCATATGCAAAAGGTTCTGAAAAAAATATAACCGTTACCGATGTTGAAGAAATTGCAGGTCATGGATTGAAAGGAAGAGTAGATGGTATAGAAATATTGGCAGGAAATGCCAAATTAATGAAGAAATTAAATATTCGTTATGATACAGAAATAGACAATACACCATTTACAATTATCGTTATTGCTATTAATCAAAAATATGCGGGTTATTTCTTGATTGCTGATGAAATAAAAGAAGATTCAAAAGAAACGATTGAAAGTTTACACAAAATAAACGTCAAAACCATAATGCTTTCGGGAGACAAACAAGCCGTTGTAGCTGCTGTTGCAAAAGAATTGAGTATTGATCAGGCTTTTGGTGATTTATTGCCAGAAAACAAAGTGCAAAAAGTTCTGACATTAAAAACACAAAATCTAAAAATCGCTTTTGTTGGTGATGGTGTAAACGATGCTCCAGTTGTCGCTCTTGCCGATGCTGGAATTGCAATGGGAGGCTTAGGAAGCGATGCCACCATTGAAACAGCAGATGTTGTCATTCAAAATGACCAACCTATTAAAATTTTTACGGCAATAAAAATTGGAAAAAAAACCAAACAAATTGTTTATCAAAACATTGGTTTGGCATTTATAGTAAAAGCAGTTGTGCTTGTTCTTGGAGCAGGAGGATTAGCAACCATGTGGGAAGCAGTTTTTGCCGATGTTGGTGTTGCATTGTTAGCTATTTTGAACGCCGTTCGTATTCAAAGAATGCGGTTCTGATAAAATAAATAATGTAAATTAAAACAAAAATTATGTAACAGTCTAGATTTTAATAAGTCGTAAATTTGGTACTATCAACCTTTAAGACTTAAAAAAAAATGAAAAATCTAATAATTGCTCTAATTATATTTTTTGGAGCCCAAACGGTAATTTTTGCACAAGCAAAAAAGGAAGTAACAAAAACGATTTACAGCTGTTCTCACCATACAGATGTGGTGAATGACAAAGCTGGTAGTTGCGCTAAATGCGGAATGAAATTGGTAGCAAAAAAAGTTGTAAAACACAATCCAGCTATCAAAGGAAGTCAAATGTCTACAAGTAAAAAGTTGGTCTATATTTGCACGATGTGTAAAGGATTAACAGCTAAAAAGAAAGGGAATTGCCTGAA
>JAYVGE010000240.1:0-3607 GCA_043772515.1 Flavobacterium sp.
TATTGTAAATCACTTTTGGGTGGTTAAAACACATGAAAAATGGAACATTCGAAAAATATGAGTTTTTTGTATAAAAAAAATTGATTTTATATTATAAAAAATTATCTTTGCACTCTGAAAAAAGTCCATAATCGATATGTTTCGATTGGTTCTGATTCATAAACCTAAATAGCTATTTAATAAATACATAAGTAATGTCTAAAGTAATAGGAAAAGTTGCCCAAATCATTGGCCCAGTAGTTGACGTTGTTTTCAACGGTAAGGATGTCGAACTTCCAAAAATTTATGATTCATTAGAAATCACAAAAAAAGACGGTACTTTATTAGTGCTAGAAGTGCAATCTCACATTGGTGAAAACACAGTTCGTACCATTTCGATGGACTCAACAGATGGTTTAAGTAGAGGTTATGAAGTAGTTGGAACAGGAAATCCTATCCAAATGCCAATCGGTGCTGATGTTTACGGTCGTTTGTTCAACGTTATCGGAGACGCTATTGATGGTTTAGGGAATTTGCCAAAAACAGGTGAAAACGGAATGTCAATTCACCGTCAAGCACCGAGATTCGAGGATTTGTCAACTTCTTCTGAAGTTTTATTTACAGGAATCAAAGTAATCGATTTAATCGAGCCTTACTCAAAAGGAGGTAAAATTGGATTGTTCGGTGGAGCAGGTGTAGGCAAAACAGTGTTAATTCAGGAATTAATCAATAATATCGCAAAAGGTCACGGTGGTCTTTCTGTATTCGCAGGGGTAGGAGAAAGAACGCGTGAAGGAAATGACTTGCTTCGAGAAATGTTGGAGTCAGGAATTATAAAATACGGGGATGAATTCATGCACTCTATGGAAAATGGAGGATGGGATTTGTCTAAAGTAGATATGCCAGGAATGAGAGAGTCTAAAGCTACTTTCGTTTTCGGACAAATGAATGAGCCTCCAGGAGCTCGTGCTCGTGTAGCACTTTCTGGATTATCTATTGCAGAATATTTCCGTGACGGAGCAGGTACAGATCAAGGAAAAGACGTTCTTTTCTTCGTTGATAATATCTTCCGTTTTACACAAGCAGGATCTGAGGTATCGGCACTTTTGGGTCGTATGCCATCTGCGGTAGGTTACCAACCAACATTGGCAACCGAAATGGGAGCAATGCAAGAGCGTATTACATCTACAAACAAAGGTTCTATTACATCGGTACAAGCGGTTTACGTTCCTGCAGATGATTTAACAGATCCAGCACCAGCAACAACATTTGCTCACCTTGATGCAACAACGGTATTGTCTCGTAAAATTGCAGAGTTAGGTATTTATCCTGCGGTAGATCCATTAGATTCTACTTCAAGAATTCTAACGCCTCAAATTTTAGGTGATGAGCATTATGACTGCGCACAAAGAGTTAAAGAAATTCTTCAAAAATACAAACAATTACAAGATATTATTGCGATTTTGGGTATGGAAGAATTATCTGAAGAAGATAAATTATCTGTTTCTAGAGCGCGTCGTGTACAACGTTTCTTGTCTCAGCCTTTCCATGTTGCAGAGCAATTTACAGGATTAAAAGGGGTATTAGTAGATATCAAAGATACTATCAAAGGATTTAATATGATTATTGACGGTGAATTAGATCACTTGCCAGAATCAGCTTTCAACCTCAAAGGTACTATCGAAGAAGCTATCGAAGCTGGAGAAAAAATGTTGGCAGAAGCGTAAAATCAGTTGGCAGTTATCGGTTATCAGTTATTAGTACCAAACTTTAACTTCTAATTTCTAACGTCTAACGTCTAACTTTAAAAATTATGTTATTAGAAATAGTATCACCAGAAGCATTGTTATTTTCAGGCGAAGTTACTTCTGTTTCACTTCCGGGTGTTGATGGATCTTTTCAAATTTTAAATAATCACGCGCCAATTGTTTCTTTGTTAACTAAGGGAATTGTGAAGGTTACAGCTGTAAATTTCAAATTTTCAAAAGAAACAGTTTCTCAATTTACAAAAGTAAACGATCAGACCTATACTTTGGCTATTGAATCGGGAACTATAGAAATGAAAGACAATAAAGTGATTGTTTTAGCAGACTAAAACGATTTCAAAATAAGTTAAAAAGCCAGACAGTGATGTTTGGCTTTTTGTTTTTAGTAGCTAATCCAGCTGTCCACTGTATCTTTGCCTGCCTAAAGAAGCCAAGCAAAGGATGCCGTTTCCATCTGGGCTAAAAATCAGAACGTGCAATAAATTTAGTCTTAATTTTATAACTTTGCCTTTATGAAATTACCCGAAAATATCAATCAGAAGCTAGAAAATCGTAAACAAAGCAATGCGCTAAGGCAATTGTCAACACAAAATAATTTAATCGATTTTACGTCTAATGATTATATCGGTTTTTCAAAATCGGAAACTATTTTCAAACAAACCCATC
Source organism: Flavobacterium sp. (assembly GCA_043772515.1). Lineage (GTDB taxonomy): Bacteria > Bacteroidota > Bacteroidia > Flavobacteriales > Flavobacteriaceae > Flavobacterium. Next base: position 2,412 of record JAYVGE010000240.1, read on the forward strand.
AGTATCTGATTGAAAATGATATTGTAAAAAACGGGGCAACAGGTTCTCGATTAATTTCTGGTAATCATTCTTTATATCAAATTACCGAAAATTTTATTGCACAATTTCATAATGCAGAATCGGCTCTAATTTTCAATTCTGGTTACGATGCGAATGTTGGCTTTTTTAGCGCCGTGCCGCAACGAAACGATGTTATTTTGTATGACGAGTTAAGTCATGCCTCAATTAGGGACGGAATCGTTTTGTCTAATGCCAAATCGTACAAATTCAACCACAATGATTTTGAAGATTTAGAACGACTTATTTTGCGTTTCCGTAACAGTGATGCCGCTCTGAGCGAAGTCGAAAAGCAACCATCAACCGTTTATATTGTAACCGAATCTGTTTTTTCGATGGATGGCGATTGTCCGAATATGGATGAGTTGATTGCCGTTTCTGAAAAATACAACTGTTATTTAGTAGTTGATGAGGCGCATGCTTTGGGGGTTTTTGGAGAAAAAGGGGAAGGGCTAATTCAGTATTTGCAATTGCAAGACAAAGTATTTGCCCGAATTATGACTTTTGGCAAAGGATTAGGATGTCATGGAGCTGTCGTTTTGGGTTCGAATGAATTAAAGTCCTATCTTGTAAATTTTGCTAGAAGTTTTATTTATACCACTGGACTTTCGCCTCATTCGGTAGCTACTATTTTAATGGGGTATCATCATTTAGAAAAAGATAAAAAGGCACTCGAATTGCTTCGGGAGAATATTGTCTTTTTTAATCAGGTCAAAAAAATGTTATGTCTAAATCCGCTTTTTGTTCGCAGTAAATCGGCTATTCAAAGCGTAATCATTCCTGGAAACGAAAAAGTAAAAACTATTGCCAATGCTTTGCAACAGGACGGCTTTGATGTAAAAGCAATACTTTCGCCTACGGTTCCCGAAGGACAAGAGCGATTGCGTTTTTGCATTCATAGCCATAATTCAAAAGAAGAAATGACCCAAGTATTAACGTTGTTAAGTAACTATTTATATTAAATCTATGAAATTATTCATTACAGGAATTTCTACCGATGTGGGCAAAACTATTGCCTCTGCTATTATTGTCGAAGCTTTACAGGCTGACTATTTGAAACCCATACAAGCTGGCGATGTCCATTTTTGCGGTGTTTTGGAACACAGATTTGACAGATTGAACTGATTTACGCAAATTTT
>JAYVGE010000241.1:0-3602 GCA_043772515.1 Flavobacterium sp.
TAAAAAACATTCGCCCCGAGTAAGTTCGAAGGGTTAACTTTAATAAAAAATAATATGGCATTAGCAATAACAGACGCAACTTTTGAAGAATTAGTTTTGAAATCAGACAAACCTGTAATGGTAGATTTTTGGGCAGCATGGTGTGGACCTTGTAGAATGGTTGGTCCAATCATTGATGAATTAAGTAGTGAGTACGAAGGAAAAGTCGTAGTAGGAAAAGTAGATGTAGATGCAAATCAAGAATTTGCTGCCAAATATGGTGTACGAAACATTCCTACCGTATTGGTTTTTCATAACGGAGAAGTGGTGGGGAAACAAGTAGGAGTAGCTCCAAAACAAACCTATGCAGACAGCTTAGATGCTTTGTTGTAATAAATTAGGAGAAGACCTTACGATATTCTATAAAGAGGGTTTGACGAAAGTGAGGGCGCTGAAAAACCTCGCTTATTTTGGTTAACGTTCTTTTTTAGATAATAAAAAACGCTTGTAACAGGATTTTAAGTTTCTGTTTTAAGCGTTTTTATTTTTGTAACTGTTTTTATTGTAGGTTGTATGAGTCTATTTTTGACTAGGAGAGGGCGCTGAATTGGATTAATTTATTAAACATTAAGGTATGCGTCTAAAAAACCTTATAATTCTACTTTTAGGCTTTAAAAAAAAGCTTGTTTTTATGGTTTTTTGTTTATCTCTTAATTATAGCTACAAGGTCTGAAAAAGACCATGTAGGATTTCGCCCTCCTACAAGGTCTTCTCGAGATTTTATTTTCTCGTTTATTACAAAGAGTCTAAAAGTAGAAATAATTACAGCTAAACACAAGAAAAAAGGAGCAGAGAAACTTCGTTCTGTACTCCTTGTTTTTAATATTCTGGGGCCAACTCCAATTCTAATCCTTCTAGGTATTCGGTTATCGGGATTTGACATCCCAAACGACTGTTTGCTTTTACATAGAATGCTTCAGAAAGCATAGCTTCTTCATCATCTCCCATTTCTGGCAAAGCAACATCATTAAGGACATAACATTGACAAGAAGCACACATCGCCATTCCGCCACAGGTTCCTTCTACTGGAAGTTCATAGGCTTTGCATAATTCCATGATATTCATGGCCATGTCTGTTGGCGCTTGTAGTTCGTGAACGATTCCTTCTCGGTCTTTTATTTTTATTAATACATCCATTTTTTTAGTTTTGGAATTCGATATTCTAATTATTTTAGTTTGCGTGAGACATAGCAGCTGGTTATCGAAGTAGCGCGAAATCCCAAATAGTTATCGGGACAACCGTTTTAAGAAAAAAGGCAACTCACTATAGTGTCAAGTAGCCTTTCTTTTTAAAGCGGTCACGCCTAATTTCGTCTTTAAACTACAAATTTAAAGAATATTTACAACAGTCTCAATTTGTGGAGCAAACTTTTTGATGGTGGTTTCTACCCCTGCCCTAAGTGTCATTTGGTTTACACTACAACTGGTACAAGCTCCTTCGAGACGTACTTTTACATGCTTTCCATCTTCGATAGAGACTAATGAAATGTCGCCTCCGTCCGAATTCAAAAAAGGTCTGATTTCTTCGAGTGCTTTGAGAACATTGCTGGTTAATTCTTCTGTTGTCATAATTTATGATTATTATATTTGCCTAATTCCCCCTTTAGTTATCATAATTTTTGAAAGGAATGGGGGTGGATATTTATTTTTTTACGGCACTACATCCCGCCATTGTTGTTATTTTTACGGCTTCGGTAGGGGCTAAGTGTTCGTTTCTACTTACTACTTCACGCACTACATTACGGGTAATTTCTTCAAAAACAGATTCGATTATCGACCCAGTTTGCATAGCAGCAGGGCGACCGTAATCTCCAGCTTCACGGATAGATTGTACGATGGGTACCTCGCCCAAAAAGGCAACGCCTAAATCTTCGGCAAGATCTTTGGCCCCTTCTTTTCCGAAGATGTAATATTTGTTTTCTGGTAATTCTGCTGGTGTAAAATAAGCCATGTTTTCGATAATTCCGAGAACAGGAACGTTTATAGCTTCAGACAAGAACATAGAAACTCCTTTTTTTGCATCGGCAAGTGCAACCGCTTGTGGTGTGCTTACTACTACTGCACCCGTAACGGGCAAGGATTGCATGATCGAAAGGTGTATGTCTCCTGTTCCAGGAGGTAAATCGATTAACATAAAATCGAGTTCTCCCCAGTTGGCATCAAAAATCATTTGGTTCAATGCTTTTGAAGCCATTGGTCCTCTCCAGATTACAGCTTGACTTGGTGCTGTAAAAAAACCGATAGAAAGAATTTTCACTTCGTAACTTTCTACTGGTTTCATTTTGGATTTGCCGTCAACGAGTACCGAAATTGGTTTTTCGTTTTCTACATCAAACATAATAGGCATCGATGGACCATAAATATCGGCATCTAGAATGCCAACAGAAAACCCCATTTTTGTTAGCGATACGGCTAAATTTGCTGTAACGGTAGATTTTCCTACTCCTCCTTTTCCAGAGGCTACTGCTATGATATTTTTTATTCCTGGAATCGATTTTCCTTTGATTTGCTTCGCTTGTTCGCTACCGCTCGGGGCGTTTTTCTCAGAAGCTTCTACTTTGCTGTTTATTTTTATTTTGGCTTCTGCCGAGACGAGTTCGAGAATGGTTTTCTTAATGTCGTCTTCGGCTCTTTTCTTGATGTGCATTGCGGGTGTGTGTAATACCAAATCGATGATTACCTCATCTCCAAAAGTGACTACGTTTGCAATTGCTCCGCTTTCGACCATGTTTTTCCCTTCGCCAGCTATAGTGATTGTTTCTAAAGCTTTAAGGATGTCTTTTCTATCTAATTTCATTATAAAAATTTCAGGTTTCCAGTTTTAGGCGCTACATTTTGTTTAAAAAAAAGCTTATCCTTATCAAAACTAATTTTAGACTGCAAAGGTAATCCATTCTGCTCTTATTCTAATGGTTTTGAATTAGATTTATTGATACAGGAATCAATGAGGTGCACGACAAATTGCATTTTATTGATTCTTTGTTTTGAATTTAGCTTTAGAATTTCTTAGGTTCTCGTATTCACGTGAGGGATAGAAGCTCATTACCATGTAATGCGTATAGCCCGACAGCATTGGGCAAAGGGGGCGACTCGTGCGGATGTAGCTTTGCCCCCTTTGTTCAATGGTGGCACGCCCAAATGAGAATTAGTTTTAGATTCTGATTTTTTTAAATGCAATTTGTCGTGCACCCGTACTTAATGTTTGGAAATAGCTTTGGAATTTTATCCGTATAAAATTCGGTTGTAGTTTTTTGTTTGTCTAAATTCTTACTTTTATTCCATCTTTTTTCTGAAAGGAAATCCTTTAAAATATTTTATTTGAATAAAAGGATCGTTAAGAACACATTGGAAATACCAAATTTTCAGCCAAAGCTTTTTTTGTAATGATTTTTTAATTTTTTGGAGATACCCACGCATCAGTGCAGGAGTAGTAAGAGGGTAGTGATTTCATTAGTGTTTGTAATTACATTGCCCTTTTATGTAACTCACTTCTCGAAATCTTTTAAAAAAAAAGTCCGAACCCTTGTTAGAAATGGGTTCGGACTTTGTAGCGAGACCGAGAT
>JAYVGE010000242.1:0-3600 GCA_043772515.1 Flavobacterium sp.
CTTTAAACTTTAAACATTTTAAAATGAACATGACAACTTCATACAAAGAAGCCTTAAACAATAAAATATTCGAAGTCATTTCTCAAGCTTCACAGGAACTTAATATTGATAGTTATGTTATTGGTGGTTTCGTGAGAGATTTAATTTTAAAACGTGATTCTAAAAAAGACATCGATATTGTAGCTGTTGGTAGCGGAATCGAATTAGCGTTGAAAGTTTCGCAATTACTTCCAAAAAAACCAAAAGTTCAAGTTTTTAAAACTTATGGAACGGCAATGTTGCGTTTTGAAGATACCGAAATCGAATTTGTAGGTGCTCGAAAAGAATCTTACCATTTTGAAAGCCGTAATCCCGTTGTAGAAAACGGCACACTAGAAGACGACCAAAACAGACGGGATTTTACCATAAATGCCTTGGCTTTATCTTTGAATGCAACTACTTTTGGAGAATTATCAGATCCTTTTGGAGGGCTAAAAGACATCGAAAGCAAAGTCATAAAAACACCTTTAGACCCAGATATTACCTATTCTGATGACCCTTTACGAATGTTGAGAGCAGTTCGTTTTGCTAGTCAACTCGGATTTGAAATAGACCAAAACTCATTAGCATCTATTACAAAAAACAAAGATCGAATTACTATTATTTCTGGAGAACGCGTCGTCGATGAATTAAATAAAATTCTTTTGACAACTACTCCTTCTGTAGGTTTTTTACTGCTATACAAAACAGGTCTTTTGGATATCATCTTGCCCGAACTTACCGCTTTGAATCAAGTAGAAGAAATAGAAGGACATACCCACAAAAACAATTTTTACCATACACTAGAAGTTGTCGATAACATTTGTCCAAATACCGACGATGTATGGCTGCGCTGGTCTGCTTTGCTACATGACATCGGGAAAGCACCTACTAAACGTTTCAATAAAAAACAAGGTTGGACGTTTCATGGCCATGAATTTTTGGGTGGAAAAATGGCGAAAAAAATATTCGAACGTTTGCACATGCCCTTAAACCATAAAATGAAATTTGTGCAAAAAATGGTCATTATGAGCTCTAGACCTATCGTTTTGGCACAAGATATTGTTACCGACTCGGCAGTACGTCGTTTGGTTTTTGATGCTGGAGAAGACGTAGAAAACCTGATGACCTTGTGCGAAGCAGATATAACAACCAAAAACCCAAGCAAATTCAAGAAATACCATAGTAATTTTGAAATTGTTCGAAAGAAAATTGTAGAAGTTGAGGAACGGGATCATGTGAGAAATTTTCAACCTCCGATTTCTGGAGAAGAAATCATGCAAATTTTTCAATTAAAACCTTCTCGTGAAATTGGTGTTTTGAAAGAAGCCATAAAAGAAGCCATTCTCGAAGGTGAAATCTTAAATGATTATGATGCTGCCTATAGATTTATGATGAAAAGAGCAGAAAAATTAGGACTAAAAATAGTTTAGTCACGTATTTAAAAAAAAGTGAGTTTGAAACTTTGACAAAGAGTTGCTAACTTAAAAAAACATGTTTATAGAACGCTGGTGATACGGATTGCTGAGTCCAAGACTCAGAAAAAAACTGATTTTAAAAAAGAGTTAGATAAAATTAAAATGATATCTTTTAGATAACACCAAAAAACGAATAGCCAATATAAAAGATGGAAAAATATTTTAGATCTATAGCAAAAATGACTTTGATACTCGTTTATTTAGTAATCATTGCTGGAGCTTTGGTAAGAATGACGGGATCTGGAATGGGATGCCCTGATTGGCCAAAGTGTTTTGGCTATTACATTCCTCCAACAGACATCAAAGAATTAACCTGGTCTGCCAATCGGGAATTTGAAGAAGACCAAGTTATTATAAAAGACGAAAAATTATTAGTCGCCAAAGATCATTTTATTACCAAAACTACTTTTGACGAAAGTCATTGGAGGCCTTACACCAAACACGATTATGCCATTTTTAATCCCACCCACACTTGGATTGAATACCTCAATCGATTAACTGGGGCTCTGGCTGGTATAGCTACTTTTGCAATGGCAATATTCTCCTTATCTTTTTGGAAACAGAATAAAAAAATAACCTTACTCTCTTGGCTTGCCGTTTTTATGATGGGATTGCAAGGTTGGCTTGGTGCAACGGTGGTTTATTCTGTATTAAATCCTATAAAAATTACACTACACATGGTCGTTGCATTACTTATTGTTGGTGTTCTTTTGTATATCATCAAAAAATCCAGTACTGAAACCTCTCTCTTGAAGCAAGATTCTGTATTCAAAAAAATACTTTTGGGTGCTTTACTTTTATCATTAATACAAGTGGTTTTAGGAACACAAGTACGCCAATTTGTTGACGAACAAGTAAAAACATCGGGCTATGACCAAATGCATTTGGTTCTCCAGAATCCTATTGCAAACTTTTATATTCATCGCAGCTTTTCTATTCTGATTCTGGGATTGAATCTATTTTTAGTTCTTCGTAACCGTAAATTAAAATTAGGGTTAGACAAACTCAATTGGGTGGCACTCCTGCTTGCAATCGAAATTTTGTCTGGAATGGCAATGTATTATTTTGGCTTTCCGTTTGGTTCTCAAGCAATACACTTAATCATTGCTTCCGTTCTTTTTGGTGTACAATTTTATTTGGTTTTAGAGAATCAACCGAAAGTATAAATACGGAGTCGCATTTTTAAATCATAAAAAAACTTTTTCACTAACGTTTCGCTTTGACAAATCCATTTTATCTGCACACCATTGGCAACGCTTTTCTCAGTTAGCTCGCTTTGAAAAAGTAAGAGGTCACTTTTCTTGAAATCTGTGGTACCTGCAATAATTTCTAGCATTTTCAATAATCGCCATCATCCACATACAACCGACAATACTTCCGGGTTAACTATCAATTGTTAGAATTTTTACTTTCTTGAAAGCAGTAATAAATTTGGTGTAAAATAAGAAACATGATAAATATATTATAGAGAATACATTTATCAAACCAATTATTTCTAAACTTATGGTTTTGTCTTGTTTCATTTAAATGGTCTTAGATAGATATGTCCTAAATTCAGTTACATTTCTTGATTATTGTTGAAAATTTCATTTTCAAAACATTTTACATAAAATACTAGTTTTCAGTAGTTTTGCACAAAACAATATAGAAATTCTTATATTTACCTTAAAAACACAAGAAGTTGACCATCCTTGGTAAAGATTTTGAAATAAAGTGTACAAAATTTAAAAAAGTTATTTTGATCTTGCGAGGAACGTGGCAATCAAGACGACATTCTTTGAGCAAAGGATGGGCGAGCAGGAGTGTTAGCTATAAATAGCCGTGCTATTGAACTATTTTTTAACGAGATTGCTTTGCTTCGTGCCTCGCAACTCCTTGCAAGGGCAAAAGAACGAGTGAAGTTGTACGATTTATTTTGTAACATTTACTAAGCTTTTTTGAATAAAAGCAACTTGAAACAAACGCTTTAAATCTAGTAATTCCTTCAATGTGTATAAACTCTATTAAATAGTAGTCTTATGAAATCATTTTGCATCTCAATTATTTTGTTTTTTATAGTTGGCTTTCATGTACTGCGAGCTCAATTACCAGGAGGAGTTACATT
>JAYVGE010000243.1:0-3592 GCA_043772515.1 Flavobacterium sp.
TCTCCGAAAAAGAAATATTTTTCGATAAAGTGAAAGAAAACATTCTTATGATATTTTCTTAGACAATAAATTACACAAATAGACTTTTCTCGATGTATCCATTCCACGCGATGCATTGTTGACAAATCTTTCTGATCTAAAGATCAGTGACGTTTTCGGGAGTATATTTTTTTTCTTCCTAAATCAAAAAACTTTGAATATTATTTCGAAAATTAATTTAATTTCAAGAATATAGTTAATAATAGCATTAGCGTCTCGTCGGTCTGTTGACATAAATTCAATTTTTTAATTGGTAATCGTTCAAGCATCGATACGAACTTTCAAAATTATTTCAATTTTAAAATCATGAACTTTTTAAAAATATTGTCAAGAGCTAATTGAAAAATAAATTTTATTTTATTTTCCAATATTCATAATATATTTGATCTTTAAAAACTTTTAACTTCATATTAAGGCTTTGCTCGCTAATCCGATCAGAGTTCAGGCTAAGTAATTCCTTTTTACAAACATTTGCAGATATTTTTTACATATTTAACATGCTTTGATGCGAAAAATAATAAAGTGTGTACGATGCTCCTTTTCGAAGAACCGACAGTTCAATCTTCGGTTTTTAATCTAGTGCCAACGGTTTTATGACTTAAAAATTAATAATATTTTCATGTTTATGAAAATTCAAGAACATTTTATTATTTTTCTAACGATATGATGTCCATTGGAAGTTGAGTAATTCTTCACACTTGTAGGCTATCTTTCAACTGATGTTTTGCTTTCAGGAAGTGATACCGATCAAGAACGAAAATTATATCAATAATTTCACGCCACTCATGATTTTTATGAAAAATAATCTAATGAATAATTGTGTAAACGTAAATTGTTATCGAAAATAATGTTTCCCATATTTCACACACGTTTCACGAACTTTCAGAAAGACAGAAGAAGAAAAAAAAATGTTTATCAAATTTTTCTCCCTCAGCTTGCAATATGTCGGTTATGTGAGGGCCGTGCTGCCTAGTTACCTGCTATATTCTGACAATTAGCTAAAATAACATATTTTTATTTTCTACAGATAAAGTTTTGATTCCAGCGCTCTTCGGGCTTCCACTTCAACGACTTGCAGAATAGATAGAAGATAATGAAAATAAAATACATAACAGTGCATAAAATTGAGTACGAAACCGTCAAAATGACGAGAGAGAAAACTATGAATAATCGACATGGAGAATCGATGGAATAAAATAGATAAAAATGCATCTAATCCGTATATAAATGTTATAAGTATTTTCAAAGCATGTATATGTTGCAGATACACAAATAAGACAGTATATACTTGAAATAAGGATCTGCTCTATCTAGTCTGATAAAACTTTCTGAATTTAATTTTGTCATGAATTATATGAAAAACGAGTTAAATACTTAGCTCTATTCGACTAACTGTTCTCGATGGTCAGGCTTTCGTATGTTTATGTGGTTTTTTGTTTTTAATAATTTAATAAAAGGATGTGATGACAGCACCTGGTTACCTGCTTGCAGGGAGCCAGAGTGACTAGCTGATCCAAAAAAAAAAGAAAAAAGTCGCATTGTCGATTCGTGGCAAGTTTATCAAAGTATCAACTTCTTGGTTAATACGAAATACGCATTTGCTTTGGGTGGAATATCTTTTGCAACTTGTTTCTGGACTATCACCAACTGGGCTTATAGTGAGCTTGGACTGGCCATTGTGGTTCTAGCGTTTTTAAGGCCAGGGAATAGGGACAGCAGGTACTTTGCGGATCTGAATTGAGTTGAGCGGAACAGTTGCATTCCCTGGGATGATAGACGATGAGACCAATGGGGAAGTTGAAGGGCGGCCTCCTGATGAAGAAATCAATGATGATGTGGAAGCGGCGCCAGTGAGAAGACATATTATGTAGCCTGGAAGAAACGCACTGGTTTTATTAACTTGAGGCGACTCAACTTGGGACATAAAACTCAAACAAAAATCTTGAAAGCTTACGCCAACAAAAACGAAGAGTTGTTCTTACCTGAACATTTGGGGAAACAAAATTTTACTTTGAAATTGACATTTTCTTGTAAAGAACAGCGTGATGCTGTCATTTCAAAAAATTAAATATTTTCTCAAATATTGTGGAAGTAGAACCATCCAGAGTAGTGCCTGAATTCAAACGGCGGACACTACATATTACCAACATACCCATAGAGGTGTCCCACGAGGAAATATCTTGCTGGTTGAAAAAAGAACAAGGACTCAACATAGTCTCAGAGTTTCGTTGGGTCACAATTCCCAATTGCACTATCAAGACCGACGAACAGACAGTGGTCGTTCAAGTCCCACTAAACTTTGCATTCCCAGGTTTCGTCTGGTTCAAAACCAAAAATATGACCAGTTCCAAAAAGATCAGTATATGGCATTTCGGAATGCCAAAACATTGCAGCCGCTACATGCAGCCAGGGCATGTGAAGAAAGAATGCCAATCAGAAGTGGTCAGGCAACCAGCAAACACGTCGTTATATGCTGCCGTGGCAGCCAGAACGAATTCCAATACCCAAGCAATCGATCAAGAGACCAGAAAGTCGACTTTTTGGATCCGGAATCTTTTGGATTTCCTCAAAAAAATCTTCCACATTCCAGACGAGTAAGTCAACGAGACCTGTCAAGAACTCAAGATCAAACAGACTCAATTGTCTCAACTGTTGCAAAGGAAGAAATGATTTCCGACATAATATATTTACTTTCTATATTTTCAAACACCTTTTTTCTAATCATTTTCCAACTACCTTTCAAAACAACAATCTAACATTCAAATCTACGGAACATTTCCTCTTTTTCAACAAACCTTAGCAATGGGGATCAAAGAAGAAGCCAAAACTGTCCTCAATGCCCCAAATGCAGCACAGGCAAAAAGACTGGGTAGACTAATACCCTGAGACGAAAAAGACCGGGGCTGTGGGCAGACGAAGCCTTCAAACGGTTATGGCAAGGGAATAGCCTGAAGTAAGAGAACGATTCTGAACTCAGAAGAAAACTCTTTGCATCAAAGCCTAAGACATTGGTTGAAGCAAGCCCAACGGACAACTACTGGGGAGCCGGATTATCTTAAGAAGATCCCAAAATCAATGATCCTCTTCAATGGCCAGGAAAGAAAATGTTCGGCCAATTACTAACCAAGTTGAGGAACAGAATGATGAAGCACAGCACTTTTATTGAAGAAGCTCAAGAAACCCAACAGAAGAATAAAAAGAGAAGCAATGACACCACACCACCTGGTGGTGAGAGGAAAAAATGACTACAATATAATCTAGATGACAAATTCTCTACAACTATCGACTTTAAATCTCTGAAATGCCACTGAATATCAAAGTAAAATACCTCTACTTTTCAGTTTTTTAAAATCTAGTGATTTAGTTTGTTAACAAGAAACGAAATTTCAAAACAAACACCAATCAGCTTATTTCGAACAAGTTTTCCAGAAAACACATGACATAAGATTAACTTTCTCTACACCAGATGACTCATATTCTGGATTAGTTCTGATGATAAAACATAGTTCACAGTTAAAATTCAAAAGAAAAATATTTGAAATTGATGGCAGAG
>JAYVGE010000244.1:0-3587 GCA_043772515.1 Flavobacterium sp.
CAACAGACAAATCATAATTTTCTTCTTTGCTTTCATAATCTTAAAATTTAGTTTCCATTTCTAATATCTATTGCTAGTGCAGCAATGCCCTTTCTAATATCTCCATCGAATTTTTTAGCGTAGGCTTGTACTTTAACCTTTTCAGTTTCTTCCGTAGTATAAGCGAGATACTCTTCAAGCGATACTTCAGATCGGTATACTTTGGAAAGCATTCCCCCAAGAGAGATAAATACTTCCTTATACTTTTTGTCAGGGTCGTTCGATTTGTTAACCGAAAGCACCAGTGCTTTTTCTTTTTCTGTAAGTCCCAGCAGCTCTTGTATTTGTTCGAATTTATTTTGGTACTTACTTTGATCCAATAATATTTTGCAATCACTATTATTGATGATGGCTTGTTTTACTACTGGCGATGAAATAATATCTTCCACTTCTTGTGTAACTACTATGGCTTCTCCGAAAAACTTTCGTACTGTCTTGAATAAATATTTAATGTATTCTGCCATCCCTTCTTTTGCAATAGCCTTCCAAGCCTCTTCAATCAAAATCATTTTTCGGACGCCTTTGAGTTTTCGCATCTTACTAATGAACACTTCCATGATAATAATGGTCACAACCGGAAAGAGAATTGGATGATCCTTGATATTATCCAACTCAAAAACGATAAAGCGTTCCTTTAATAGTTCTAGATTTTCGGTTGCATTGAGTAGGTAATCAAATTCACCTCCCTGATAGTAAGGGCGCAATACATAAAGAAAATTGTTCACGTCAAAATCCTTTTCCTTTACCTTATCTCCTTCCAGTATTTTTACAAAATCGCCTTTCAGGAAATCGTAAAAAGTATTGAAACAGGGAAACAAATCGGGATTGGCGTCTAGCTTTTCATAGTAGAGTTGCAACGCATTGGACAGTGCCACATATTCACTTCGGTTGAATGTTTCATTGTCTTTTTTCCATAAAGCCAACAACAATGTTTTGATACTTTCTTTTTTCTCCGTATCCAAATTATCTCCTTCGCTGATATAAAACGGATTGAATCGTATGGGGCTCTTTTCATCATAGGTGAAATAATAGCCACCTACCATATCGCACAGTCCTTTGTAGCTGTGTCCCACATCTACAAGAACAATGTGGGTTCCCTGCTCGTAGTAACTTCTAACCATATGATTGGTAAAAAAGGATTTTCCACTACCTGAAGGACCTAGTATAAACTTGTTTCGATTGGTACAAATCCCCATTTTAATAGGTTCGTCACTGATGTCAACATGAACTGGTTTTCCCGTCAAGCGGTCTCCCAGTCGAATCCCAATTGGTCTAAGGGAAGAGCGATAACCTGTTTCTAAATTCAGGAAACAGGTAGCTTGTTCAGCGAACGTGTCAAAGGTGTCGTTCATAGGAAAGTCTGCCGAGTTTCCTGGAATGCCTGCCCAGAAAATCTGTGCGGCTCCAATAGTTTCCTGCTTAGCGGCCGCATCCATCTGCGCCAGTGCGGAAGAAACTTTGTTCTTCAAGTCTTTCAGTTCCTCTTTATCGTCAGTCCACACCAATACATTAAAATGTGCTTTGACTGGCAATCGTTGCTGGCTGATAGCCTCATTGAGAAAATCATTCGTGGCATCACGCGCAATTAGGTTTTCTCTGCTATAAGCCGATAAAGACTGTAACCGCAATCTTTTACTTTCCAGTTTCTGCAACGTTTTTTGAAAATCCTCTATAAAAATATACTGGTTGTAAATGTGGTTACAGGAAAGTAATTGACCTAGAGTTGAGGCAAAACCGATGCTGAACTTGGTCTTATCAGTGGAATACCTATCATAGTTAATTCTAGACCCACATAATGCAGGTAAATCGGCAGCATCACCCAATGTATAAATTTGACAATGTTTGTCGCCAACCTGTAGGCCATCATTGAAAGCGATATCTTTAAAAACAAACGAATTTTCCTTTTCAGACAAAAAGCAGTACCTCTCTATAATCCCAATCTTTCTGCTATGGCTTCGAAGTTCATCATTACCAAGGCGTGTCAGTTTTACAAAACCACTGTCTTCCAATATTCGTGCAAATTGTCCAGTGCTGTCAATAAATTCCTGACGGAGCTGTGCTTTTAATGTTTCTTCCGGAACTATGGAAGTTCGCAGTAAATTAGAAAATAAGGAACTGGATGTTTTTCTGCCTTGCGGTTTTTTGGTCAGGAAAATATAACACGAGTGATCAAGAAAAGGACGCTCGTTAAAAAAACGCTCACTGCTACGGGTAAGGAAACTAGTATCTTCACTTATAAAATCCGCTTGAAACTTACTGTCGATAAACCAATCCTGTTTATGAAATACACTGAACTTTGGGAGTAACTTTATAGCTTTAAGCCACGCCTGATGAAACCCTTCGTATTCCTGATCCGACAAGGTAAATATCTCAGGAAGTTCTGCCTTGAATACCACAGTCACATCTCCTTGTTTGGACAGGATGCAATCATGCTCTACATCCATAATCGGTAAAATATCATCTATCCTCTTTTCCATCTTCGTCTTTATTTACCTGTTACTAATTTTAACCAAATGCTATTTTCCCATTTTGAAAACTTTCCTGCTTTGGACTCTGATTCCTTTTGGAACCTGTCTTTTAGCCAAAGCTTTCATCATCCCATGTTCACCATATTTATGGCTCATTCGGTATATATACAAAACCAATAGCGTTCCTGATATTCCAATAATTCCTACGCAAACAAATGACGGCAATCCTACTATGTACATTGCGGCAAACAGAATCATAAGCACTACAACACCACCGCCTAAATACCATATATACTGAGCCTTTAACCCCTTGAATTCTATACTCTGGTTAATCCCTTTGTTGATTTGATATACACTATTTACCATGTTGTTATTTTAAAATTTCATTCTGCTATTTTTTCTCATCCCTGCATAAGATCGTTGTTGCCATTTGTCACTATTACTTTCGGAGGTTGAAAAACGGTTTGATTTTTCGATATGCTCATTGCTGTTCTTTACTGGCAATTGAATTACCAGCTCCTCATTAGATTCTATTGTTTCTCCATTGATACTGGCATCTTGTGGATTATCTTGCTTTAATTGATTCTCCTGAATTTTCAATGCTATTTCCCTTTCGAGGTTGGAGAGTTCACTTTTCATCTGTTGCAATTCATGCTCCTTGCTAAAGGGTTTTGCTGTTAACTGTTGTAATTCTGGTAACTGCATTTCTATATCATTCAAGGACTTTTGGTACTTTTCCCTGAGATGCTCTACTCTGTCAATGGCACTCAAGAAATGACGAGCCGCCAATTTTGGATTGTCTACATTAGGCGTTCCTCCATTGAGAGTATATTTAATGCCTTCATCCAAACGCTGTGCATAAAAACTGTTGGAGTAGCGGTATTGGTACAGTCCATCATTCTGATAGGCTTCGCGTTCCCTTTTTATATACAGTCCAAAATCATAGAGTTTACCAATTTGTTTTGCTTCGCTTTCACCATCGGGAGGTTTCCAATTTTTATAGAGATCGATAATCTGCTTACCGATACTTTCGGAATCTTGCGTTTTAAAATCATGCAATAGTATGGGATTCGCCTTTGT
>JAYVGE010000245.1:0-8831 GCA_043772515.1 Flavobacterium sp.
GATTTTTGCCAACACTTTATCTGCTCCAAATTTTTGTTTGGGTCTCGGGCTTATCAAACGTCCGTCATTGTGCTTGTATTCTTTTACTTTACTACCCTCTTTTTTGATTAATTCCCGTTCAATAAAATTATAATAGAGGATTTCTTTCTCAATCATTTTTTTATCATACAATGCTTTGAAAACTTCTTCAAACCGCTGCAATTTCTCAGCTTCTTTATTTAATAATGGATACGGTTTAAAATCCTTTAATACTTTCTTGTTGTAGTTTTCAAAATCATAATCCCCTGTAGCAACCGTGTTTTTTATCTCTTCAAATTGATTGGAAATATTTCTAATGATATAGGTTTCGTTTATATCGGTAGAAGTGATGTAGATTGCTTTTTCAAATATTTTTAAGAAATCTTTTTTGATGGTTTGTGATATATCATTACCATCGGCAATTTGCAAATATTCTTGCGCTGCCGAAAGGTAATCTTTAGCCACTTTTTTTCTGCCGTTGGCTTTGGCATTTTGATTGTTCCAGTTGCTTTTTAACTCACTATAGCCAAGAAAAATTCCGTTTAAGAAAAACGATAAATCAGGACGAAAAGAAAATTTAGACAAGCTCAATTTCCCTGCTACTTGATATTTGAAAGTGTAAGGTAGCTCCTGAACGATTGAAAAAATATTTTCGTCAAACAATTTATCTTCGTGGGTCTCGCTACCACTTGGGTAAAATAAATGCAGTTTTATTCCCTCGAATGTTACCGACTTATTGGTATTGATAAACAACGCCATATTCATGGATGATTTTACTTTTTCGTCAAGAAATAAAGTAAAAGCGTTCATCAACTCTTTTTCGTTATTGCCAAACTTGCGCAACACTTTTTTGTAATTGTCTTTGTTTACTGACGTTTCTGAAATAAACTGCTTTAAATCCTCATTAATAAAGAATTGAGCCGAAACCGTATTGGCTTTAGCTTCTTTGTATTGCAAACCATCGGGACGCTCACAAAAAAAGTGGACTAAATATTTGTCTTGTAAATCGAGTTCGTTCATATTAGCTGAATAGTTTTATATAATTGTCAAATCGATACACTTTTCCTCTCTTGCCCCCTGTGATTTCTTTGAGAATTTCCAAGCCTACTAATTCCTCTAAAATTTTGTAGGCAGTAGGCTGAGATACGTTGGTTAGTTCTACTATTTTAAGGGCATTTACAATAGGTTTTTGGTACAAAAACTCCATAATACTTAACAAATGATGGCTTCGATTGCCTGTTTTTTGGATTTTTTCTTCTACCTCTTTTTTGAGTTTCAAAACGGCATCAAAGGTTTCAATACCATTTTCGGCAGTTTCGATAATTCCTACCAAGAAAAACTTAAACCATTGTTTTAAATCATTTTTGGTTCTCACATTCATCAAATTGTCATAATACAATTGGCGGTTCCGTTCAAAAAAATCAGATAAATACAAGATTGGTTTTTTTAGTATGGTTTTATCTACCAGATAAAGCGTTATCAGTAATCTTCCGACCCTACCGTTACCGTCTAAAAATGGGTGAATCGTTTCAAACTGATAATGTATGAGTGCTATTTTGAGCAAATCGGGGAAAAAAAATTCTTCATTGTGAGCAAATTTTTCCAAATCGCCCATTAATTCAGGAACTGAAGTATGCACTGGAGGCAAAAAAGTAGCATCGTTTATAGAAGCCCCTCCAATCCAGTTCTGGCTGGTACGAAATTCGCCTGGCAACTTGTTTTGACCTCTTACTCCCTGCAAAAGAATCTTATGTGTTTCCTTGATTAGTCTTGTAGAAAACGGGAGTGTTTCGAGCTGTTTGATAGCTGTATTCATCGCCTCGATGTAGTTGTGAATTTCTTCCCAATCGTCTCTTTTGTCGAAAACGACATCTTCCTTATCTAAAAGTGCTTCTTCGATATTGGTTTGCGTACCTTCTATTTTACTGCTTTGGGTGGCTTCTTTGAGCACGTGCATGCTG
This sequence comes from Flavobacterium sp., assembly GCA_043772515.1. GTDB lineage: Bacteria > Bacteroidota > Bacteroidia > Flavobacteriales > Flavobacteriaceae > Flavobacterium. Next base: position 1,980 of record JAYVGE010000245.1, read on the forward strand.
ATGAATAAATTGATGTTTGGGATATACTCAGAATACATATCCAATCTTCCCAATTGCCTATCTGCTTTAGAAAGCAATTGTTGAATTTCCATATCATCCAGCAACCAATGTTTGTTTATAAAAGAGGGTTGAAAACTTTTATAATAGCCTTGATTTTGATAATTACTCGATTTGTAGTTTTTCATATGTAGCTAATATTGTTTTTGTTGGAATATGGTATCGCCAGATCTTCATTGTTTTTTTTAGACAAATGCTGTTATGGCGATTTCATAATACTGGATTTTAAACAAATATAATCCTTATTTAAAAATAGGCTTGTTTTTTTAAATTAAAAATTCACTATTTAAAATATGATTCATATTTTTAAATAGTGAATTTGCTATTTCAATTATTCACTGTTTTTTAAAATAAGAGGTCTTCTTATTTTAATTATTTGTTGTTTTTTAAAATAAGGCGTTTGCCTATTTTAAATTGCTAGGATTCAACAACCTCAGCCACCTTTATTTTCCCCGTTACCGCATCGTTTATCAAGGTTTTGCGTAATTCTTTTAGCGTTGCTATTTGTGTATTGATATTGAAAACTATTTTATCTATGGTTTGCGTTTTTTGGTCTAAATAATGGGCGATTTGTGTTTGTTCATATAATGGTGGAAACGGACAAGGAAAATTATTTAAAATATGAGGATTCAAATGCGGTATTCCCATTCCTGTTGGAATTTGTTTTAAAACATATTCAATATTATCTCTCAAATGGAAAAAATATTTTGATGATAGACTTTTATTAAAATCAAACTTTGCAATTGTAGAAGAAATGAAACCTTTTTTTGCTTTCAAAATTTCGCCAACGCCAGCTCCATCCCAAATAATAATGATGTCGTTTTCATCTGCTAATAATGTTTTGTCGGATGAGTAACAATAATTATTGAAAGTAACAGTGTCATTTCTTAAATAATCTAAAGATAAATTGGGCAAACTATTTTCAAAAGGCTTGTCAAAAAAATCAAGATTTTCCCCTTTTATTGTTTTAGCTATATTTTTCAACCTCTTCACTTCCCAATGTTTCGGAATTTGACCAATCCAGTCAATACAACTATCTTTCATTTCGACAGGCTCAATGACCGATTTGCCGTTACCTGAGCTTGTCGAAGGCAACCCTTTACAAACCGTTTCATTAATCAAGCTTTTTCTATACTCTTTGTAGTAGTTGGCTTTTTGGGTAAGTAGGTTTATTTTTTTGTCTATGGATTGGGTTTTGGAGTCGAGGTAATTGGCTATTTTGGTTTGTGTTTGTAATTGAGGAACCGCAATATTTAGATTTAAAATTTTTGACGGATTAGTTCTTGGCATTTTAACACCATCGGTCATTGAATTGATTTTAAATATAAATTTTGTTGATAGAAATCTGTAAAAAAAGTATTTTGAATTATTAAACTTTCCACTATTTAATAACCTTAAAACAATAACTTCTCCACTTACTCCTCCATTAAAGTCAGGCAAAAATATTTTACCCAAATAAGGACGAAGTTTATTTAAAAGAATATCTCCAGCATTAAATAAGTTAGTTGTTTCATTATTTTCATTTGAAACTCTTTGAATTAATTTACCTGTAAATTGTTCAATATTTTCCAAAGGAACATAGCCATTTTCGGGTAAATCGTTTCCGCTTTGAGAAATTTGGTTAAAAATATCTTTCACTCTTTTCACTTCCCAATCATTGGGAATATCTCCTAACCATTCAATTCCAGAGGGTTTGTATTTATCGTATTTTATCATAAAGCCAATTCTTTTTCAAGGTTAGCTAATTCTTTTTCTAAATCGTTTAAATCCGTCGTAATTTCGATGGTATGTCTTAACTCTTCGGGTTTGTAGAAAACCTTGTTAAAATTGATTTCTACTCCAATCGTGTTATCCAAATATTCAAAAGGTTTGGTCACATATTTTGCCATAAAGGCGGCAATGTTCTGTTTGTTTTGTTCTTCGACAGGATGAAATGGGATTATTTCATAATCTTTTTGAAGGTCTTTTGTCAATTCGGCAGTAATCAAAATATGTGCTGCTTTGTTTTTTGAGGCTTTCTTGAAAGTGGATTTTATCACTATTTTGCCGTTACCGAGGTAATTGTTAATTGTTAATGAAAAATTGTTAGTAGCACTTTCTATAATACTTTCTTTCTCAATATCGTATGTGTACGATTTCCCTTTTTTGTCCAATAATACAAAGGCACTGTCTTTATAATCAAAATCATTTACAAAAGCCTTGTAGTGTTTTTCGAAATAATCTTGTAAGCTACTGTAAACCGTTTTGTCAAATTCCGTAATCTCGGTTTCATTGATGGTTTTGTTTTCTCCAGACAAATCAACAGTCGTAATAGTCTTGATTTCAATTTTTATGCTTTTGGCTTCGACAGGCTCAGCCACCGTAGTACCCTTGATCACTGAGCTTGTCGAAGTGGTCGAAGCCACTTTGTTTGGCATTTCGATTGCATGTCCTTTATCATCAACATTGGTAAGCATGATGCTTTGCTTGTTGTAATAAAAATGCCATTTGTCAAATACTTTACAGAAATCATTTGGAACAAAATTGTTCAAAGCATTTACAATAGCTGCTCTGTTATCCACGTTCATTTCTTTACGCTTCTTTCCTTTGCTTTTCTTCAAAAGCACAAACAAATCACTCGCATTAATCAACATTACTTTGTCCTTCCTTTCCTCCGTTTTGTTTTTATTGAAAATCCATAAATAGGTATAAATGCCGGTGTTGAAAAATTCATCAGTTGGCATTTGGACAATAGCTTCAACCCAATCATTCTCAAAGAAATGTTTACGAATAGCACTTTCTCCACTTCCCGCATCTCCACTAAACAAAGTAGAACCATTATGAACCACAACCGCTAAACCATCATCTGCCAATTGGTACAAAATGTGTTGCGTGAACAAAAACTGACCGTCGGAAATGGAAGGCAAGGCAACGAAGCGTTCCGTAGTGTCATTTTGAATGTCTTTTTGGTATCCTTTCCAATCCACGCCATAAGGAGGATTAGCAACAATTACATCAAATCGTTTTTCTATAAATGAAATATTGGTTAAGGTGTTTCCATATCTAATATCGGAATCGGTACGAAAACGACTTTCAATTTTCGCGAGTGCATATAAACTATCGCTCCAATCTTCGCCAAAAGTTTTGGTAGGTCTTTTGAATTTTTCCTTGATTTTATCTTCAACTCCAAAAAGTAAATTTCCTCCGCCACACGTTGGGTCATATAGCGTTAAGAAGGTTTCATTATCTTCAATTTTTGAAGCAATAATATCCGTAATCAACCAAATAATATCATCTGGCGTATATTGTTCTCCAGCTGTTTCAGCCGATATATCCGCCCATTTTCTTTTGATGTGTTCTTCCAGAGTTGTGATTTCAGAATTGCTGAACGGAGTCAAATCTATTGCGCTCCAAGTTTGAACAGTTTCAAATAAAATTCTTTTCTTTTTTAATTGCCCGCTTACTCCTGAAATATCCAAGAATTTTTCTTCTTCTGTTCCTTTGTCAACTCCCAATAAATATTTTGTTTCCGGGTCAAATGCTTTTAAATAAGCGTAAAAATCAACATCAAATGTTTTATCGTTTTTACAAATGTCTTTTAATGTTTTTCATTTCGAATTACATAATCGTTGTATCCTAATCCTTCTAATTGAAACATTTCAACGAAATCTTCCATATCAACATCGCCAATAGCCTCTTTTAATCTTTTTGATTCTCTGGTCAATCTACTTTCTACCATTAAAAGAGCAAAAAAGGGCATCATAAATTTTGGAAAGTCACTTTGTTTAATCCCTGCACCAATCAGTAAATCAGCTGTTTTCCAGATATCTGATTCGTATTTAAGTATGTTTATGCTCATTTTATGCTGTTTGTTCGTTTTTGAATTGGTAAATATATAAATAATGGGCACTTTTTGAGCTATACAACCACCTCCAATTTAGATTCAGCATTCGAACACCGTTTTCTCTTTAAAGTGAAATTGGAAAATCCAAACATAGAGAATGCAGCCAAAATATGGCGAAATAAATTACCTATTCTTTCTCAAAATGAAGCCCTTAAATTAGCTTCACAATTTTCTTATTCTGGTGGCGAAATGGAAAATATTACCATAAAATATATTATTGGATGAAATTGTTTTTGGCACAAAACCCAACTTTGATAGAATTGTTTCTTTTTGCGAAAACGAAAAATGGAGTAGTAATCCTAAACCAACTATTGGGTTTTAAATCTAAATAAACTCTTGCCTTAAAAACCTACACCATTCTCAAAACAGCGTAGGCTAAACCATCAAATCCATTTTTCTCCACCACCAAAATTCCAAAGGGAAATCAGGATAATTTTGGGTGAATTTATTGTATTTATTAGGTTTGGCATCTTGTTCGTTAAATTTCACTTCAACTGCAAAACCTTTCAAATACGAAGTTTCAACAACAAAATCGACTTCATTTCCATCGGCTGTACGCCAATATTTTATTTGGTCTTGATCGTATCTTTCGGATAGTAGCCTAAAAGCTAAATTCTCTAAAACCGCACCTTTATCAGCTCTTTGTTCTAAGGGAGAAAAGTAATTAATCAACACATTCCGCAAACCCAAATCATTAATATAGACTTTTGGCATTTTGGTCAATTCCTTTCGGATGTTATTATAAAAAGGACGAACCAATGTGATATGAAAACATTTTTGCAAAATATACAAATAGTTTTCTACCGTTGCATTGGTCATTTTTAATGTATTCGAAATCTCATTAACATTCAATAAATTTCCTGATTGACTTGCCAAAAGCAATAACATTCTGTAAAATTTTCCTTGATCTGAAACTCCAGATTCCAAAACATCTCGTTTGATATACGAATCCCGAATTTCTTTGAGTAATTCTCTTTTTTCTTCTATATTATTTTCTAAAACTACAGCAGGATATCCGCCATAATTCATAAATTCATCCATATACGTCCAAAGCAAATTTCCCAGAATAGATTTCATTTTTTTTTTGCTTCGCAATTGATTCAGTTCCAAGACCAAATCTTCCCTGCCCTTAAACAACAAAAATTCTTCAAAATCCAAGGTTCCCATTTGAAATATTTTCTTTCTCCCCACAAGCGAATCATTGAATTGCTTGTCAATATAAAAAGCGGAACTGCCCGTTGCTACAATTTTTAACCGATCTGAATATTCGTCAAAAAGTAATTTTAAGAAAGACGTGGCATCTTTTAAATATTGTATTTCATCAATAAAAATAATTATTTTTTTTCCTTTTTGCAACGGACAAATAGCAAACAAGTTTTCAGGGTTTTGATTCAAATCATCCAGAACATCCTTTCTGTCTAAATTTAAGAAATAAACAATTTCGCCTTTTTGTTCTAAATCGGCATACAATTGTTTTAGCAAAGTAGATTTCCCAATTTGCCTAGCACCAATAAGAATCGTGAATTCCTTTTTAGGAATATGTTTTAAAATAACGATATGTTTTTTCCTTCTTATCATAGCACAAATATAAGGACATAATTAAAAATATCCGATAATTTTAATATTTATTTTAAAATTATCGGATATTTTATATCTATAACAATATAAATTATCGGATATTTTTAATTACAATCCTCTAACGAGCTTATTTTTAAGTCCTCAAACTAAACAAAAAAGGTAATTCAATCTGCTTTAAAAAAGTCTTAATTCATCATTTAGAGTTTTGTTCTTATCAATTTAAGTAGTAATTTCACATTTCTAAAAACAAGCTCATGGGATACTCCAAAAACCATAACGAGTACATCAACATAAAATAAATAACAAGAAAACAAAAAATGAAATCATTCTGTCTCTCCATCTCCCTACTATTTATTACCCTTTGCTCACATGCTCAAAGTATACCAGCACCTAAGAATCCATTCCCTCCAATTACCACGCTAACAGCTTGGGCGAGTTATAATTCTCAAGAAAAGTTCAATTTAGACATCAGAAGCCTTGGTTTTAAATTTGAAGAAAAATCAGTTGAGACCGCTTCAACCTCCTATACCTATATCCGAAAAGTTTTGGTAGACAACATCAACTATACGGATAGAATCGTATATCGAATTGCTAATGATAACTCTGCAAGTATTATTTCATTGGTAACCGCTTCAACCGATTTAGTTTCTTTTTACACGCCACAATTGGCGGGTTACAAAACAGGCAAATGCGATAATGAAAGGTCTAAAGACAAAAAAACAACTTGTACGTGTTACGACAATGGTAAATACAACATCGATGTTTGTGACGAAAGAGTAAAACTAACCATGGGAGACGGAAACAATTATTTCATTTCGGTAGCGAAGAAATAACATTTTATAATTTTCTAAAAAATCCGTCTCATTTTCGAATGAGACGGATTTTTTTTGTTGACTTTTTTTTATTTTTTCTAATTCAAAATATAACGCCTAATTACTTCTGCTACTCCATGATTATTATTAGAAGCCACTACAACATCTCCTTTGTACCTCAATTCGGGAGTTACGTTATCTACCCAAACACCTAAACCTGCGTATTGTATCATCGTCAAATCATTACCTGCATTTCCGACAGCAATAATTTCGCTTTGATGAATATTTAACTTTTCGGCTAGAATTTTTAGACTATTAGCCTTGTCAATTCCATTTTGTGCTACTTCTAAGAAAAAAGGTTTTGACATCGAAACGCTTAAATGTGGCATGGCTACTTTTAAATCGTCTTCTATAGTTTTGAGATATACTAATTTGCTTTAATAATTACGATTTAATATGTATATTTGTTTCATAATTTAGATGTATGAGCTACCAAGTAAATTTAAGAGAGGAAGATTTAGT
>JAYVGE010000246.1:0-3581 GCA_043772515.1 Flavobacterium sp.
TATCCGTTGCCTTCGACAAGCTCGGGCAACGGATGAAAACAGAATCAAGAGTCCTTGCGAGGTACGAAGCAATCCCTGACGTAATTATAATATAGTTCAATTTATTTATCGGGACTCGAGTCCTTCTACAAAGTGATGATACTAACTTAATAAGCTTATTGTCAATAAAATGATAAAAAAGGGAATAAACAGACTTTGTTTCAGCAATAAAATAGCATTACTTTACAAAGGTGATGGGGACGATTGGTTTGTATTATAATTGGGCTTGGGTATAAACAAACAAAATAATTCAAACGGATATAGGGAATGCGATTGCTTCGTAGCTCGCAAAAAATAAATGTAATTTTACGGCATTTTTTTCAAAAAAAAGCTATACACGAATGATACTAATTTGTCTGAAAAACACTTTTTCAGACATGCTTCGTCTGTTCTCCTAGACTCGAGTCATAAATTTTAAAATTGATGCAATTCGTGGTGGAGTCACTTATGTTGCGTCTTTCCTAGTTGCTATTTTATTTTATTTTTTATTATTGTTTGTGCGCTTTTTTTTCTTTAACTTTAGAGTTCATTAATTTTATCTATTATGACTGTAAATCAGATATTAAGCGCAAAAGGGAAAGAGGTTTATTCTGTACTTTCTACTATCACAGTATACGATGCTTTGAAGATTATGGGAGAAAAAAACATTGGAGCTATTCTGGTAATTGAAGATTCTGTTCTCAAAGGAGTCTTTTCGGAGAGAGACTATGCCCGTAAAATTGTTTTAAAAGATAAATCTTCCAAAAAAACATTCGTTTATGAAATTATGGAAATCGGAGTAGCCACAGTAAAATCAACCGATAATTTAGATTATTGTATGGAGTTAATGACTGCCAGTAGGGTTAGGCATTTGCCCGTTACAGAAAACGATATTGTTGTAGGCATTGTTTCTATTGGAGATGTTGTGAAATCAATCATTGAAGTTCAAAAAAACACCATTCAATATTTAGATTCATACATCAGCGGAAGCAAAGTGTAAACTATAAATTTTTAAAACACAAAAATAGCTGCAAAATGGTGCGGCTTCTTTTGTTTTTAGAATAGAATATATGGGTGTTGTTTGGTTCGGATTCCTAGTTGAAAAGAGCAGCAGGACGAGGGTTTTGACAAAAGAATAGTATAAAAGCTTCCTTTTTAATAGAAGTCTTCTATCTTTGTAAGTCAGATAAAAAATAAAATAATGAACAAAGATAGCAAAAGAAGAGAAGCTTTATTGTACCACGCAAAGCCAACTCCAGGAAAGATTCAAGTCGTGCCCACAAAAAAATATGCTACGCAAAGAGACTTGTCACTGGCGTATTCTCCTGGTGTTGCAGAACCTTGTCTTGAGATTGCAAAGGATGTGAATAATGTTTATAAGTATACTGCAAAAGGAAATTTAGTCGCTGTAATTACCAACGGAACAGCGGTTTTGGGCTTGGGAGATATTGGTCCTGAAGCCTCAAAACCGGTCATGGAAGGAAAAGGATTGTTGTTTAAAATCTTTGCTGATATTGATGTTTTTGATATAGAAATTGGTACAAAAGATATAGAAGAGTTTATACAAACGGTAAAAAATATTGCTCCAACTTTTGGAGGGATTAATCTAGAGGATATCAAAGCGCCAGAGTCTTTTGAGATCGAACGCAGATTAGTCGAGGAGTTAAATATTCCGGTAATGCACGATGATCAACACGGTACCGCAATTATTTCATCGGCTGCCTTATTGAATGCCTTAGAATTGGCAGGTAAGAAAGCCGAAGACATGAAAATGGTTGTTTCTGGTGCGGGTTCTGCGGCACTTGCTTGTGCGAATATGTACGTTTTGCTAGGAGTAAAGTTAGAAAACATAGTAATGTTTAACAGTAAAGGGATATTGACAAAAGACAATGCATCACTTTCTGTTTTGCAGCAAAAATATGCCAAAGACATCGAGCCAATAAGTCTGGAAGAAGCATTGGTCGGTGCCGATATCTTTTTGGGATTGTCTTCTGGAGGCATCATGTCTGCAAAAATGTTGTTGGGTATGTCCGAAAATCCTATCGTTTTTGCAATGGCAAATCCAGAGCCAGAAATCGATTATAATTTGGCAATTGCCACTAGAAAAGACGTTATTATGGCAACGGGAAGATCCGATTTTCCGAATCAGGTCAACAATGTTCTTGGTTTTCCTTATATTTTTAGAGGAGCATTGGATGTTCGTGCGACAAAAATTAATGAAGCTATGAAAATGGCTGCAGTGAGAGCGCTTGCTGCTTTGGCAAAAGAAAACGTACCTGAGCAGGTTAATATTGCATATGGAGCGACTAAACTTGTTTTTGGTAGAGAATACATCATTCCGTCCCCATTTGATCCAAGATTGATAAGTGTTGTGGCACCAGCAGTAGCAAGAGCCGCAATGGAATCGGGAGTGGCTTTGAGTCCTATTACCGATTGGAATCGGTACGAAGAGGATCTTTTGGGGAGATTAGGAAACGATAATAAACTCCTTCGTTTGATTATGACGCGAGCCAAGTCAAATCCGAAGCGAATTGTTTTTGCCGAAGCAGATCATTTAGATGTTCTTAAAGCGGCTCAAATTGTTCATGAAGAAGGAATTGGTTTTCCTATTTTATTAGGGAATAAAGAAATTATCTTAGAACTAAAAGCAGAACTAGGGTTTGATGCAGATATAGAGATTATCGATCCCAAGACAGAAGCAGAAAAAGAACGAAGAGATAAATTTGCTACCGTTTATTGGGAATCTAGAAAAAGACGTGGAATATCATTGCTAGACGCTCAGAAAATAATGCGCGAAAGAAACTATTTTGCCGCAATGATGGTTAACGGAAAAGAGGCAGATGGGCTGGTTACCGGGCATTCTAGAAGCTATCCTTCTGTCGTAAAACCGATGTTGCAACTTATCGATAAAGCACCTGGAGTTTCTCTTGTGGCTACCACAAATATGATGATGACGGCACGTGGTCCTATGTTTTTATCGGATACCGCAATAAATATAGACCCATCGGCAGAGGAATTGGCAAAAATTGCAATAATGACAGCAAATGCTGCCAGAATGTTTGGTGTAGAACCTGTAATTGCAATGGTGTCGTTTTCTAATTTTGGCTCTTCTTCAAACCAAAGTGCATCAAAAGTAAGAGAAGCAGTTGCTTATTTGCATAAACATCATCCAGATATGGTAATTGATGGTGAGGTTCAAGCCGATTTTGCTTTGAATCAAGAAATGTTAAAAGAAAAATTCCCTTTTTCTAAATTAGCAGGGAAAAAAGTAAACACGTTGATTTTTCCGAATCTTGAATCGGCAAATATTACCTATAAATTGTTGAAAGAATTGAATAAAGTAGAATCTATAGGGCCGATTATGTTGGGAATGGGTAAGCCAGTTCATATTTTTCAATTGGGAGCGAGTGTAGAAGAAATGGTCAATATGGCAGCAATTGCGGTTATTGATGCCCAAGAAAAAGAAACAAAAGCGGGAAGCTTCGTAAAATAATATCTAAAAATTGCATCCAAAAATGTCATAGTATAGGCTATGACATTTTTTATTATATTTGGGAATACCT
>JAYVGE010000247.1:0-8802 GCA_043772515.1 Flavobacterium sp.
AGAGCAATCACTAAAAAAATAGATTTTGAAAGATTAGCACCTGAAATGCTAACTTTTCTTAAACCTTGAATGCTTAGTAATTTGGTTTTAATCTTTTGCATAATCATATGTTTTAATTAGTATGCAGCAAATATACATATGTATTTATACGTACGTACGATGTAAAGTACAGACTAAAAAAACTTTTTTATACTCAAAACAACGTAAGTAAGACGGTTGTATTTCTGCTTTTTAGCAGACAACCACATTAAACACTACTATATCAATACTTTACAATCACTTAATACCTAGTAAAACAAATAAGTAGAAGTGAAATTCATCTTGTAAAAGTCAAGCTGATTCGCTTTTAAAAACATAAAAAGCAATTATTTACTCAAATAGAAAGAGATGGGAGATTCTACATTCTCCGGATAGAGAAAGAATAAGGAAGAGAAAATGAGAATTAAATATAGCACTTATTTATGCTCTTTAATTTCTGATTTTAATTTATCGGGATTAAGTAATCCTATTTTCTTTCCAACCGTTTTAATGAGCAATTCTTTTTTTAAACTAGAGATTATCCTTATCACTTGCTCATCAGTGGTTCCAGCAAAATCGGCAATTTCTTTTCTGGACAAATCAAGCTCAATTACGCCATTTGACTGTCCAAACTTTCTATGGATATATAACAAGGTATCAATGACCCTTTCTCTCACATTCATTTGGGCAATTTTGCGAATATTATTCTCGCTTTTATTGAGTTCTTCTGCATAAAACAACATTAAATCAAAGGTGAATTCGGGTACATTATGAAGAATTTCAAGCATGTCACTATTACTAAAATTACATAAAATGGTATCTTCTAGCGCATAAGCACCAATAAGATAGCGCTTGCTCGTACCAAAACCCCTGAAACCAACTGTGTCGCCATCCTTAGTTAACCGAACGATTTGTTCCCTACCATTAATGCCTGTTTTTACGGTCTTTACTTTTCCTTTTTGAATAAAATACAAACCCTGAATTGGTGCGCCTTCAATGATAAATTGCTGTGATTTTTTGCATATAAAACTGCGCTTCTTGTCGATGTAACTTTTCATTTGTTCTAAATGAATGTGCTTTTTAATAAAACAATTTTCATTTATGCAGCTGTTACAAGTGGTTAATTCTTCTTTCATGACCTAAATTTTAAATCGTTTGCAAAATGATTTGGTTCTAAATATTAATTTTATCCAAAATTATAAAATAAAATTCATTTAATACGTATTAATACGTAAAAATACTTAATTTTACACTTTCGTAAAATAGAAACAAATCAATATACTAGCTTTCATTATTAATAAAGAAATTCAATAATGCAAAATTCAGAAATCAAAACTACGTGTTCCTATTGTGGAGTAGGATGCGGAATTATAGTAACCAATGATTCTAAAAAGGGCGTAACCGTTACTGGCGATAAAAATCATCCCGTGAATAAAGGGATGCTTTGCTCCAAAGGCATGAATCTGCATTATGTTGTCAATGATACCTCCGATAGAATCCTGTATCCCGAAATGCGATGGAGTAAATCACATCCTTTAGAACGAGTGAGCTGGGATACCGCCTTGGATCGTGCTGCAGCAGTTTTTTCCTCTATTATAAAAAAACACGGTCCCGACAGTGTTGGGTTCTACATCTCCGGTCAATGCCTTACCGAAGAATATTACTTGGTCAACAAACTGGTAAAAGGATTCCTAAAAACCAACAATATAGATACCAATTCCCGCTTATGCATGAGTTCGGCGGTGGCAGGTTACAAAAAAACATTTGGAGAAGATGCTGTACCGATCGCTTACGACGATATCGAATTGGCAGATACATTTTTGATAACCGGAGCCAATCCAGCTTGGTGTCATCCCATCCTTTTTAGAAGAATAGAACAACACAAAGAGAAAAATCCAAAAGTAAAAATCATTGTAATCGATCCCCGTAGAACGGATTCGGCCATAGCTGCCGACTTGCATTTGCAAATCATTCCGGGTACAGACATTATATTATACCATAGTTTGGCCAAAAGGTTGATCGAAAAGGGATATGCCGATACCGATTTTATCAAAAACCACACAGAAAATTTCAGTTCATATAAAAATTTAGTACTATCCAGTTCGCTGGAAAAAGCGTCTAAATTATGCGGGATATCCGTAAATGACATCAAATTAGCTGCCGATATTATTGGGAAAGCCAAAGGATTTCTTTCGCTTTGGGCAATGGGTCTCAATCAAAGTGCCATTGGAGTAGACAAAAATACGGCCTTACTCAACCTTTCTTTGCTAACGGGTCAAATAGGAAAACCAGGATCTGGTCCCTTTTCATTGACGGGACAGCCCAATGCCATGGGAGGACGTGAAGTAGGCGGAATGTCAAATTTACTGGCAGTACACAAAGAATTAAATAATCCAACGCATCGCAAAGAAGTAGCCCAGTTCTGGGGAGTAGATGATGTATCCGAAAAACCGGGATTGACGGCTACCGAAATGTTTGATGCCTTAGAATCCGGAAAAATGAAGGCGATTTGGATTATTTGCACCAATCCCTTAGTCAGTTTACCGGACTCTCGCAGGGTCGAAAAAGCTTTGGCGAATGCTAAATTTGTTGTAGTTCAGGATATTTCACATAATGCCGATACTTCAAAATTTGCCGATTTGCTTTTGCCCGCAGCAGGTTGGTTGGAGAAAGAAGGAACGATGACCAATTCCGAAAGACGAATTTCGTACTTGCCAAAAGGAATTAATGCTCCAGGAGAAGCGCTATCGGATGTTGAGATTCTGACTCGTTTTGCAAAAAAAATGAATTTCAACGGTTTCAATTTCAATACTACCGAAGACATTTATAAGGAGCATTGTCTAATGACCAAAAACACCAATATAGACATTTCCTTTTTAAATTATAATCGTCTAAAAAACGAAGGCACTTTTCAATGGCCAGTTCCTGATTACGGACATCCCGGAACCCCACGCTTATTCACGGATAAAAAATTCTATACCCCTTCACAAAAGGCTATTTTTAACATTCCAACGGCTATAGAAAACACCTCGGAGCAACCTAATGATACCTTTCCGTACATCCTTACCACGGGTAGAATAAGAGACCAATGGCATACCATGACCAAAACGGGTAAAGTCTCCCGATTGATGACACATATCCCGAGCCCAGTGCTTGAAATCAATCCTATTGATGCCTACAAAGCATCTATAAAAAAAGGAGATATTGTTGTGGTAACCAGCAAAAACGGGACTGTACGCGTAAAAGCCAAAGTAACAGACACCATTAGGGAAGGCGTTCTTTTCTTGCCCATGCACTGGGGAAAACAATTGGAAAACGATTTGAATAGAACCAATAATTTGACCAATACACTTGTAGATCCAATATCCAAAGAACCCGATTTTAAGTTTACAACTGTTTCCATAGTCAAATATGTAAAGCCTTTCGAGAAAATTGCTGTTGTGGGTGCTGGAGCGGCTGCTTTCCGATTTATTCAAAACTATAGGGAAATCAATACTACTGACGAAATCATTGTTTTTTCGAATGAAGAAAATCCATTTTACAACAGGGTTTTATTGCCGGAATACGTAACTGCGGAACTTTCTTGGGAGCAGCTTTTGAAAATAAAAGACAAAGCCTTAAGCAAGCTAAACATTAGCATGAAATCGGGTGTTTCTATTGAAAAAATCAATGCCAAAGAAAATAGAATCCTCGATAGTGACGGTACAACCCATAGTTTTGATTCTTTGATTTTGGCCACCGGAAGCAGACCATTTGTTCCAGAAAATGCACAATTGCACTTGCCAGGACGATTTACCATTAGAAAAAAAGAAGATGCCGACCGATTAAAAAACTATTTGGATGCTACTCATTTAGTTCCCGAAGAGCAACATGTCGTTATTGTAGGTGGTGGTTTATTAGGATTGGAATTGGCGGCTGCCTTAAAACATAAAAAAGTAAAAATCACTATAATTCAAAGAGCTTCCAGATTAATGGAACGCCAACTTGATCGAATTTCGAGTAAATTACTTGCCGAAGAAGTACAACTTCGTGACATACCGATTTATTTTGATAATGAGGTCAGTACCGTATTCGAAACAGAGAATCCGAATGAAATTGAAATTGCTTTAAAAAGTGGTCGAATTATTACTGCCCACGCCATCGTTTATACCATTGGAACCATCCCAAACATAGAATTAGCCAAAGAATCTGGACTTGCTTGTGGACGTGGCGTAAAGGTAAACCAGTATTTACAATCATCGAACCCTAATGTGTTTGCTATTGGAGAAATTGCCGAATTCAACAACCAATTGTTCGGAATCACATCTGCTGCAGAAGAACAGGCTGATGTTCTGGCTAATTTTATGGCAGGCGATATCAGTAGTTTTTATAAAGGTTCGGTTTTGATGAATATTCTAAAACTCGAAGACATCAATTTATGTAGTATTGGAGAAATAGAAATCCCAGAGAATGACGACACCTATGAAGAAATTGTGTTCTCGGATTTAGGAAAAAGATACTATAAAAAATGTATCGTCAAAAACGATTTGCTAGTAGGTGCTATTTTGATGGGCGATAAAAATGAATTTGCCGAATTCAAAACCATGATTGAAAGCAAAATTGAACTTTCTGATAAAAGGAATACTTTATTAAGAGGCAGCTCGAATGCAAAACCAGTTTTAGGAAAATTGGTTTGTTCCTGCAGCCAAGTGGGAAGCGGAAATATTGAGGAAGCCATAAAAAGTGGTGTGACTAATTTTACCGAATTATGCAAAATTACAGGTGCTGGATTAGGTTGTGGAAGTTGCAAAACGGAAGTAAAGGAGATTTTATCAAAAACAAAATAAGGAGTGTTCAGTATTCCGTTTTTTAGTGATCAGCTATTACTGACAGTATAAAATTGACGTTAATTTAATGATCCTATACGAGCTAAAATCTGAACACAACGGAAACTGAATACTAAAAAACGGAACACTAATCACTAAAAATTATGGAATTGACAAGACTAATAGTAAAAGGAGGCGTGATTTCACCGGGAGAATTAAGAGAAATTGTAATTATGGCTTTAGAACAAGGGTTAGATGCCATTTCCTTTGGTTCTCGACAGGACATTATATTCCCTAAAGGTTTTACCGCTGTTAATAAAGAAAAAATAGGAAAAAATCTTTTTATTCATCCCAATGAAAAAAGTGGTAATAATATTGTCTCGTCTTATGTTTCGACCGATATTTTTAGAAACACCCCATGGCTTACAGGAAATAAATTACTGTATATTTTAGAACAATTTAAGGAACATCCAAAGCTAAAAGTAAATATTACAGATCCCAAACAACAGTTGGTTCCATTATTTACAGGGCACATTAACTTTATTGCCTCCGATCATGAAGATTATTGGTTTCTATATATTCGTTTGCCAAAATGGGATAAAATGGAAATGTACCCCGTACTGATTTACAGTTGGAATATAGCCGAAATATATTACGAAATTGAAAAGAAGCTTACCGAAGAACCCGATTCTGTCGAGATGATTTTTCAGCTCATTAGCGATACTTTAGACACCAATAATAGAACAATAGACAAACCCTTATACCTTCCCTTCTACCCTTTTCCGTACTACGAAGGAATGAATAAATTAGGCATCGATCAATATTGGCTGGGTTTGTATTGGAGAAATAATCTATACGATTTAGAATTTCTGAAAGAAATGTGCGATTTATGTTTTGATTGCAAAATAGGAAAAATATGCATCACACCTTGGAAATCATTTATTGTAAAAGGGATTCCAAAGGAACGAAAACTAGATTGGGAAAAATTCTTAGGAAAAAAAGGAATTAATGTTAGACACTCTCTCCTAGAACTCAATTGGCACTTACCTGTTGCTATGGAATGGGCGTTGGATCTAAAAACGTTCATGGTTCGAACGCTGGATCAATTTGACATCAGTACCTACGGCCTTACTTTTGGAATATCCGAATACAATCGCAAAGGGCATTATTTTACCTCGATTGTCATCAAAAAAAATGAATTACCAAAAGACTTAGAATCCATAAAGATAAGAGACACCTATACTATTTTGTATGCCAAAAATTTTGATCCAAATACCCAAGAATATATTGTTCATACCCAAGATATTGATAAACTAGAGTTACCAACCATTTTGATTGAATTGAGTCGAAAATATTTTGAGGAACTGGGAAATTCTATTGTCGAAATAAGTTTATCCGCCACCAAAAAAGAAAACAAAGAACAGCAAGTATACCAATGTCCTGAATGCATGACGGTTTACAATTCAGAATACGGTGATATTAGTCAAGGAATACAAAAGGGAATTTTGTTTGAAGATCTACCCGAAGGCTACTGCTGTTCGTTATGCGAATCTCCGAAAATAAATTTTAGAGCATTGGCAATAGAAAAACTAGAGTAATACCATTCATTATTATAAAATAGTCCAATTTTCAATCCGTGTCCAATCGGCTTCACTCGGGATAAACTTAAGTCTAGAACCGTTGCAAAAAAAATAATTGGACTAATCAATGCTATACCCTTAGTAAAAGTTTTGAAATATTTATTTAAAAGCGTTTGCCTTATCTTTACCGATGATGAGTTACAAAATATCAAAAAATAATACCCGCACTATTTTTTTTAATAGATATTTTTACTTATTTTTACATAAGTATTTCTACTTACAAATAAAAACATGATACAAGTTGAAAAAGCCCTGTCTATAATTGCAACTAACACTTGCAAAATGTCTGTTATAAAAATAAAGACAACTAAATCTCTTGGTTTTATTTTGGCAGAAGCTATTTATTCTCCAATGGATTTGCCTCCTTTCCGTCAATCAGCAATGGATGGATACGCTTTTACACATAATGACTTACACCATTTTGATGTTGTAAGTACTTCACAGGCTGGCGATTTTTTGAATAAAAAAGTAAAGAAAGATCAAGCGATTCGAATATTCACGGGAGCTTATGTACCAGATAGCTTGGATACGGTTGTGATGCAAGAACATACTACGGTTAAAGATAAAACGATTGAAATCATCAATATGCCTGCTCGTTTTGCGAATGTGAGAAACAAAGGGGAGCAAATAAAGCAAAACGAACTTGTACTCGAAAAGAATACCCTGATTACTCCTGCCGCTATAGGTTTTTTAGCCTGTTTGGGAATAACGAAAATAACGGTTTATGCAAAGCCAAAAGTAGCAATTGTTGTTACTGGAAATGAGTTGGTGAAAATTGGAAAAAAATTACCTGAGGGGAAGATTTACGAAAGTAACGCTATTATGCTCGAAGCCGCATTGCAGGGAATTGGCATTAAGAAAATAAAAACATTCCGAGTAAAGGATAATTTGAAAGCGACAAAAAGAGTTTTGAAAAGTTGTCTTGCTACTTTTGATGTGGTACTTGTTTCTGGCGGAATTTCGGTTGGAGATTATGATTTTGTAAAGGAAGCCCTCTTATTCAATGGCGTTGAAGAATTGTTTTATAAAATTAATCAAAAGCCTGGGAAACCTTTGTTTTTTGGAAAAAAAGACAAAACGTTGGTTTTTGCTTTACCAGGGAACCCAGCTTCGACATTAACAAGTTTTTATATTTATGTTTATCCAGCGCTAAAAAGAAACATGGGTTTTGAAGAGATACATTTGCCAAAAACAAAACGAAAAATAGCAACCCAATTTGAAAATACAACTGGGAAAACCTTATTTTTAAAAGGGTTGTATGATGATGAGAAAGTTAGAGTGTTAGAAAGTCAAAGCTCGACAATGTTAAACACTTTTGCAGTAGCGAATGCCTTAATTTATTTACCTCATGATGTGGTAAATATCGAAAAAGATCAGGAAGTTACGGTTATACCACTTAATTAATAGTTACAAATGTCAATACTAAATAATGATTTTTTGATTTTATTCGGTGTACTATTAACCGTGATTGCGTTCTTGTATTCGAGCGTAGGGCATGGTGGTGCTTCGGGATATTTGGCGTTGATGGCGATTTTTACTTCCCCAGTTTCAGCAATGAAACCTTCGGCTTTGTTGCTTAATTTGTTTGTTTCGGCGATTTCTTTTTTCTTCTATTATAAAAAAGATTTCTTCAAACCAAAACTGTTTTATCCTTTTGCTATTACTTCGGTACCAGCAGCTTTTATTGGTGGTATGATTCCGTTAGAAAACAGTTCGTATAAGATTTTGTTAGGATTAGTATTGATTCTTGCAGCGTTGCGATTGTTTGGATTTTTTAATTCTAAAGAAATAAAAAGTATCAAAATAAATATTCCTCTAGCCATGGCAATTGGTTTTGGCATCGGTTTGTTATCCGGAATGTTAGGCATTGGCGGAGGCGTTATTCTGAGTCCAATCCTTTTATTATTGGGTTGGGCAACATTAAAAGAAACAGCGGCGATATCGAGTTTATTTATTTTGGTGAATTCAATTGCGGGACTCACGGGTTATTTTATGGGAGACAAACCGTTTGCGACAGAAAGTTTTTATTTAGTTCCAATAGCAGTTTTCGGGGGCGTGTTGGGAGCCTATTACGGTAGCGGATATTTTTCGAATAAAGTGCTGAAATATGTTTTGGCGACGGTAATTCTAATAGCGAGTGTAAAGTTGATTGTTTAAGTTGTGAAAAACAAAAAATAGAACTGTTAACTTTGATGTTTTAGTTCCAGATTTAGTTTCTTTAGTTTCTTTAGTTTCTTTAGTCTCTTTAAAATAATAAAAGATGCAAGCATCAATTCTTTGTGGAGGAAAAAGTAGCCGAATGCAATCGGAGAAAGGCTTGGTTTTATACCAAAACAAAC
>JAYVGE010000248.1:0-3574 GCA_043772515.1 Flavobacterium sp.
AAATACGCTAAATAATCCCCGCCATGCAAGGTCGAAGTGCTAGCGATTAATATATTTTTCATTTTTTTGAGATTAAAATTGTTTGGGTTAAAGATATAAAACCGCCTTTTTTTATTCGTGTTTTAATGTTATTAATTAACATATTTTTACCAATCCCTTAATAGTTAATTTAGAGAAGATTAGGATACTTTTACGACAAGTAACGGTTTTTAATTTATGAGAATTTTTTCAACTATTTTCTTTTTTATAATTATAGTACCGACAAGTTCTTATGCACAAGATCGTGTTAGACACCATTTAAACGGAAGAATTATCGCAAATCTACCAGATTTAGAAGGGATTTACGTTATCAATGTAAATACCGAAGTAGCTTCCGTCACTAACAAAGAAGGTGATTTTTCTATAACAGCTTCGATAGGAGACTCATTGATTTTTTCTGCAGTTCAATTCAAGAAAATTAAAATTGGTTTGATTCAGACTGATTTCGAAAAGGAAGTTCTTCTTATCAAAATGAATGTCGTAATCAATCAATTAAACGAAGTAGTTATAAAACGATACGACAATATCAATGCGGTTGCCTTAGGGATTATTCCCAAAGGAAGAAAAAGTTATTCGGCTGCCGAAAGGAAGATCGATGCTGCTACCAATATAGACCCCACTGCAAATCTTGACGGAATGGCGGGAGGCTCCGTTTCTGCCGATCCCTTAATTAATATGCTTTCCGGCAGAACAGCAATGCTTAAAAAAAAGTTAGCAACCGAGAAAAAAGAATTTCATTTGAAGCAATTGGGAGAGCTGTTTCGAGATTCTTATTTTGTAGATAAATTAAAAATTCCTCCCGATTACATAAAAGGATTTAAGTATTATATAGTAGAAAATGAGCGTTTTATCGTTATTTTTAAATCAAAAAACAAAGCGATGACGGAGTTTTTAATAGGGGAATTGGCTTTGAAATATAATGAAATATTGACTCGTGAAAATTAGAACTACACTACTCTTTACACTGTTTTTGTTGCCTACAACTTTTTTTGGGCAAAATACTATTGTAAAAAAAATACGAGGTCAAATTACGACAGATACCAAGGCAGTCTCTATTATAAATATCATTAATACGTCTGGTTCAACTACTACAATTACCGATGAAAATGGCTTCTTTTCAATTCTAGTAACAGAAGGCGATATCCTATCGTTCTCGGCGGTAAACCTTGAACCGTTACGAAAAAAAATCACCAAAAAAGATTTAGAATTAGAAGTAATCAAGATTGAATTGATTCGCAAAAGCATCGATCTAGATGAAGTTATCGTATATAAAAACACGAAAATTACTGCCGAAAATTTGGGAATAATTCCTCGAAATCAAGTCAAGTTAACACCCGCTGAGCGAAGATTACAAACAGCAGGAGATTTCAAACCGATACACTTATTAGGACTATTAGCCGGTTCTTTGGAAGTTGATCCCATTTTAAATGCTATTAGCGGCAGAACTAAAATGCTAAAAAAAGAGGTGCTAATTGAGAGAAAAGAACAATTATTAGCTAAAATGGAATTTCTTTTTAAAGATAGCTACTACACAGAAACCTTAAAGATTCCTCTAGAGTACATTAAGGATTTTCAGTATTATTGCATCGACGATCCCAATCTAGCAGCTTCGTTAGTGGCAAAAAACAAAACAATGTCGTCGTTTTTTATTGTTGGCTTAGCCGAAAAATACAATCAAATCATAACCCATGAGACTAAATAGCTTGTTCGTAATTTTATCGGTATTGTTTTCTTCGTTTGCTGTTGCCCAAGAAATACACGGAAAAATTCATGTAGAAACAGGGATTGTTTCTGAAATTAATGTCGTAAATTTAGGTACTGAAAAAAGTACCCTAGTAGCGGACAATGGTGATTTTAGTATTTTGGCAAAACTCGGTGATGTTTTGGTTTTTTCGTCTATAAATTTCGAAATAAAACAAAAGAAAATCACCTTATCCGATTTAAAAGCAATTGTTTTAGAGATAAAAATGATTCCCAAAATGATTCTACTCGAAGAAGTAGTTATAAACCAATACACAGGAATCAATGCTGTTTCGTTAGGAATTATTTCAAAAACCCAAACGCAACTTTCCCCTGCCGAAAGAAGATTGGCTTCGTCTGGAGGGATTACAAACCTGCTTTCTGGCAGAACAGCGATGCTAAAAAAAGAATTGGTTGTAGAGAAAAAAGAGCAATCGCTAAATAAAATGAAGTTTCTTTTTGAAGACACCTATTATACGAATACGCTAAAAATTCCCGTAGATTACATCAAAGGGTTTCAATATTATTGTGCTGACGACATTGCTTTTTCTTCTTCATTAAAAGGGAAAAACAAAGCGATGACACAGTTTCTAATTATTGGTTTGTCCGAAAAATATATTAAAACCATTAAAAATGAAAAATAGAATAGAAATATTGCTTTTGTGTTTGATTTGCCAATTTTGTTCTGGACAGATCAATAGTAGAAAATCAGTGCATGGACAGGTCGTCAATGATTTGATGGTAATTGATAATGGCTATGTTTTTAATATAAATTCAAAAACAAGAACTTTTATCAGCGCTCAAGGTTTTTTTGACATACTAGGAAAACCAAAGGATACGTTGCTTATCTCGAGTTTGGCTTTCAAATCAAAAAAAATCATTCTTACCGAAACAAATTTGAGTTATCCATTATTGATTGTACCCTTAGAATTATTCGAGAACCGATTGGATGAAGTGGTTGTTTTAAAAAAAAAGGAGGTCATTCCAATCTCTGCAAATACACAACATATTGTTGACACAGATTTTTTTGATGATACATATTCCTCAGCCAAGAATAGTGCTATGCCACCAGATGGAACCATTAAGTACGGTGTAAATTTTGTCAGAATCTACAAAGAGGTCTTGAAGGTAGTGATAAAAAAGAAACCAAAAAAAACGGATACCGCTGATAATCTAGATTTTACAACAGTAACTTTGAAGCGAATGAAACAATCTTTTTTTGTAAATACGCTGCAACTTAAAGATTCTGAAATTGGTCTTTTTCTTGCTTTTTGTGAGAATGATTCCGAATCAAAAAACAACATTCTTAAACCTGAGTCCGAATTTCATTTGATTGAATTTTTACTTACTAAAAATCAAGAATTCAAAAGAATGACTACTTTTGAGAAATAAATCCCACTTGCTTCCAAAAACACCTATAAGTCGAAAAAATGGCGAGATACAGCATATTTCAAAAAAAACCTTATTACATCACTTGATTTTATTTGTCTACCCTCAAGAAAAAACCACCTCCACTTCCTTTAGTTAATGCCACTATTGCCACAATTTTATCATTACTATTTAATAATTGGCACTTCAAAATCATCACCATAGCTTATAAAACACACACACTCATGCTCCGTTACTAGAAATTCAATACACTTACCTTCAGCTACGTCTTCATTATAGGAATAAATTTTAACAGGAGTAGTTTTTTTTTATACCAAACCTAATTATAATACAACCCAATCCCTCCTCTATCGAAAAGAGAAAACCTGAGGTGAGGAGAAAAAAGTCAGACTATATTGTAATTGCG
>JAYVGE010000249.1:0-8794 GCA_043772515.1 Flavobacterium sp.
GAAACCATTATGGGACGAGAATTGTTCGATCATGCTTTTAAAGTGTATGCCAACAGATGGAAGTTCAAACACCCAACACCCGAAGACTTTTTTAGAACAATGGAAGATGCTTCGGCAGTAGATTTGGATTGGTTTTTTAGAGGATGGTTTTATTCTACCGATTTTGTTGATATTGGTATAAAAGACGTCAAACAATACTATGTTTCAGAAACCCCATCCGCAGAATTAAAAGGAGCAACGATCAAAAAAGGACGTTTTGGTCAAGAAAAAGGCCCTTTTGTCTATTTGATTTCAGATAGAAGCCAAGAGTTTAATCCTGCAACCAAAAAGCCATTGCAAATAGAAGAAGTAAAATTACTGTCGGATTATGTAAATCAGAATGTTGCTGTCGAAGAAAAAGCAACCTTAAAAACGCCTAAATATTTTTATGAAATCGAGTTTAATAAACCAGGTGGAATGCCAATGCCTATTATTGTCGAAATTACATATACAGACGGTAGCCAAGATAATTTTAAGTATCCAGCCCAGATTTGGAGAAAAAATAGTGAACTCGCCAAAAGAGTGTTTGCAACCGAAAAAGAAATTAAGCAAATTAAATTAGACCCAAAACTAGAAACAGCCGATATTGATCTAACGAACAATTCGTGGCCAAAAGTAGAAGCAAAATCTAAATTTGATTAAAGAATTAGAACTATTTACAAAGCGAACAAATTTTATTTTTATTTGTCACAGTTTTAAAAGATTCCCGCAGATTAGTAAAGGTTTTGAAATAAACGATACAAAATTTGACCAAGTTATTTTTTAACAGAACCATATATTCAAAGTAATTAGAATTTATATCTAAAATTATAAAAGGTTTTCTTTAAACTTAGAAGAAATGTAAGTTTATAGAATTGACCTTATATTAGAATTATACATATTAAGCTTTTTGAATAAATCAAGGACTTAAAAAACATACCTACAAGGTCAAAAAAGACCTTGTAGGTATAGAGCTATAAGAATAGTAAACTTTTTTTGAATAAAAGTACCTTAGTAAATGCTTTAAAAACAAACCCTTTAAACACGCCTTTTGGTAAAAGGGTACAATAAGAACCGCACAAATTGGCATGTAATAACAGTCTTTTTCAAAAGGATTACTATTTTTTTTCAATCTACCATTAGAATCTGTCCTAATTAGTGAAATTAGTGTTAACTTTTTTAATTGGTGAATGGTTACAGCCTTTTAAATTTAATATCTTTGTATAAAGTAAAAAAAGAGAATTATGTTTGGTATAGGAGGTGGAGAATTAATCTTTATAATGTTTATTGTTTTAATGCTTTTTGGTTCAGATAAAGTGCCCGAAATTGCTCGTACAATGGGAAAAGCTATGGCGCAATTAAAAAATGCAACAAACGATATTAAAAGCGAAATTCAAAAGGGTGCAGAGGCAAATGGTTTGGATACAAAATCTTTGACCGATATGAAAGGTTCTATAACTTCTGAAATCACCAAAGCCAAAGAAAATATTCTAGGAGACGCAATCGCTCCTGTAGAAAAAGCAAAAGAGGTTTTGGATGATTTGACTGGGCCAGTAAAAAGAATGATGTAATGATAGAAAAAGTGCTCTCCCTAGATACCGAATTGTTTGTTTACCTCAATAGTTTGGGATCTGAAACCTACGATGGATTTTGGTTATTTATTACAAGACAAGCCAATTGGGCACCCTTTTTTCTGATTTTATTATATGTGATATTCAAGAAATTAGGACCCAAGCAAACTTTATATTTATTGCTGTTTATAGCTATTTTAATCACATTTACAGATCAAGTCACCAATCTTTTTAAACACTCTTTTCAAAGATTACGACCTTGCAACAATCCAGAAATACAATCTTTTATTAGGATTGTAAAGTCTAGCAATTCATTTAGTTTTTTCTCAGGTCATGCGGCAAATTCGATGGCAGTTACTACATTCTTATATCTGGCAGTAGGACGACGATATTTTAAATTCTTTGGATTTCTAGTTTTATGGCCATTCCTTTTTGCCTACAGTCGCATCTATTTGGGATTGCATTATCCAGGAGATATCCTCACAGGCTATTTGTTCGGAATATCCTCTGGATTCTTGGTATTTAAATGCTATCAAATAATACAAAAAAAATACTTTTCAATTATTACTTAATATTCAGAATGCCTTAACCTTGATCGGAGAAGGCATTTTTTTTAGAAATACTTCTCAAGTATTTACAACACTCTACTCACCGTCAAACCATCTCGAATAGGCAATAAAACCGTTTCTACTCTGGAGTCATTTTTTAGCAGTGTGTTGTATTCGAGTAGTACTTTTGTGCTGCTGTCATTGGGTTGCAAAGGCTCGAGGACTTTTCCGCTCCATAAGACATTATCCGACAGAATAATACCGCCTTTATTCATTTTAGGAACAATCAATTCAAAATAATTGAGATAATTTTCTTTGTCGGCATCAATAAAAACCAAATCAAATTTTAAGTCGAGCGTCGGTATTATGACTGTTGCTTCACCGAGATGCTGTACGATTTGATTTCCCCAAGGCGATTTATCAAAATGTTTGCGCTGAAAATCGACTAATTCTTCCTTGATGTCTATGGTATGTAGTTGTCCGTTGGTTTGCATTCCTTCGCACAGGCACAATGCCGAGTACCCTGTGTATGTACCAATTTCAAGAATGTTTATCGGACGAATCAATTTAGACAACATACTTAGAACTCGCCCCTGAAAATGACCACTTAGCATTCTAGGTAAAAGAATTTTTTGATAGGTTTCTTTGTTCAGCGCTGCTAATAGTTCGGGTTCTTTTTCGGAATGTTGCTCGATATAGTCTTCTAATTCTTGTGAAATGAAATGCATTTTTTTATTTTTTTGACAAAATTACAAATAACCAAATTCACAAATAACCAAAACCTCAAAATACTTGCTAACTTTGCACCATGCAAATCGAGAAAAAAGACATTAGAGCATTATCAAAAGACGAATTAAGGAATTTTTTTGTCAGTAATGGAGACCAATCCTTTCGAGGAAATCAGGTATATGAATGGTTGTGGAGCAAAGGTGCACATAGTTTTGATGACATGACCAATGTTGCCAAAACGACCCGAGCACTGCTTGAGAATAGTTTTGTAATCAATCACATCAAGGTAGATACCATGCAACGCAGCACAGACGGAACGGTAAAAAATGCAGTTCGTTTGCACGATGGCTTGGTGGTAGAGTCGGTTTTGATACCGACCAACACCAGAACTACCGCTTGTGTTTCTAGCCAAGTAGGCTGTAGTCTGGATTGTAATTTCTGTGCTACTGCCCGACTAAAACGCATGCGAAATTTAGAACCCGCAGAAATCTACGATCAGGTTATTGCGATAGACAAGGAGAGTCGACTGTACTACAATCATCCGTTGTCGAATATCGTTTTTATGGGAATGGGAGAACCCCTTATGAATTACAACAATGTAATGAAAGCCATCGAAATGATAACTTCTTCCGAAGGTTTGGGGATGTCTCCCAAACGAATCATGGTTTCGACTTCGGGAATTCCTAAAATGATTAAAAAAATGGCAGATGATGAGGTAAAATTCAAACTGGCAGTTTCTTTGCATTCTGCAATAGATGAAATTAGGTCTCGAATTATGCCTTTTAGTTCCAATTTTCCTTTAGCCGATCTGAGAGAATCATTAGAATATTGGTACCGAAAAACAAAAAGCAAAATTTCTTATGAATATGTAGTTTGGAAAGGAATAAATGACAACAAAGAGTCGATTGCTGCATTGGTAAAGTTTTGCAAATACGTTCCTTGCAAAGTCAATCTAATTGAATACAACCCGATTGATGACGGAGAATTTCAACAAGCATCAGAGGAATCGATAAATGCTTATATCTCGGCACTTGAGTCTAGCGGTATTGTGGTAAAAGTAAGAAGAAGCCGTGGTAAAGATATTGATGCTGCTTGCGGACAATTGGCCAATAAAGAGGCCGAATAAAAAAAGGATTAAAAGAAGGCGATTTGTTGCTTCTTTTAATCCTAAAATTGAATTAATAAAACCAAATTATTTCCCTAATTTAATCTCTATTGTTTGTCCATCTACTGCTAGGGTTGCAAGATTGTCACAATCACCATTACCAAAATCCAAAAGGGCCTCTTTGTTATTTTTGGTAAGCAAAATTGATCCTTTTATAGGAAAAGGAAGCTTGCAAGCCATAGCAAAACGCACAGGATTTTTTATAACGGCTGTAATTTTATCTCCATTAGGATGTGTTGTTGTTCCTGACCCTGTTACGGCAAAAACATTGTCTTCCCAGTTCAATTTAGTGTCAAATCCTTCGATCATCTCTCTTACTCTATTCCCTTTTTTGGCGTAGACTTTTCCGTTTTCAAAAGTTATGCTTAGGTCTACCGACAGGTCGAAAACAGGATGAATTGTTGCTAAAAGAGCTGTGCTTTTGAGGGTTCTAATAATTGTTTTGGTTCCTTGAAGTAGTTTACCATTGTGCAAAAAACCATCAAATCGATAGGTGATGGTTTGTGTTAAGGTACTAAAATCATTAGAAAAACTAATAATAATTTTGCCTTTTAGTATGTTTCCGTTTGCTAATGTACAACCTTCTGTTCCAAAATTAATCGTATTAGTCCAAACTCCGTCGGTCAAAGAAGCTTTTACAACCGCACAAAGAGGCAGAATGGTCTTGTAGGTATTATTCGACTTGGCGGTTACGCCTTGTTGCACCGTAAACTGGTCTTCTGCAATGTTGGCAACATCGTCTATAGCCGCATCAATTTTTGAGTCTACAGCCACTTCGTCTGTTGTAATTGCTGTTGGTGTAGTAGTTGTTTCTTTGTCGTTGGATGTGCAACTAATAAAAAACGTAAGGGCTAAAAAAGCACTGGCTAAATAAATTTTTGTTTTCATAATTAATAGTTTTATGGGTTATTACTAAGATACAAAAAAACGGAAAAGGTTTAACGGAGTAAAGCAAACGCGTTCAAACTATTTCGAATAGATTCACAAAAAACAATACAATCTCTGCGATTCTTTGCGTAAACTCAGCAAATCTATGTATGAGTAATTACAGAATACTAATTTTATCTAAAAATAACACAGTTCCTAGAAAATAGCAAACGTTATTTTTATTTAAAATAGTATATTTGGAGACGCAAATGAATATTACCTCTCAAATAAAACAGCCCATTTTTGATGAAATGGAACTTTTCGAAAAAAAGTTCTATGAATCAATGACTTCACAAGTGGCTTTGCTCAATCGAATTACCTATTATATAGTAAACAGAAAAGGAAAACAAATGCGTCCTATGTTTGTTTTTCTGACTGCCAAAATGGTTTCTTCAGGAACTATAAACGACAGAACCTATCGAGGAGCTTGTGTTATAGAGCTCATTCATACGGCTACTTTAGTTCATGATGATGTAGTCGATGACAGCAACAGACGTAGAGGTTTTTTCTCTATAAATGCACTTTGGAAAAACAAAATTGCGGTGCTTGTTGGGGATTACCTACTCTCCAAAGGCTTATTGCTTTCGATCGACAATGACGATTTCGATTTATTAAAAATTATTTCGGTAGCCGTACGGGAAATGAGCGAAGGAGAATTACTTCAAATTGAAAAAGCCAGAAGACTCGATATTACCGAAGCTATTTATTATGAAATCATTCGAAAAAAAACTGCTACTTTAATTGCAGCTTGTTGTGCACTTGGTGCAAAATCGGTTATAGAAGACGCTGTTCAGGTCGAGAATATGAGAAAATTCGGAGAACTTATAGGGATGGCTTTTCAAATAAAAGATGATTTGTTCGATTATTCTGAAGATGCCATTGGTAAACCAACAGGAATCGATATTAAAGAACAGAAAATGACTTTGCCGTTAATTCATGTTCTAAATAAATGCAGCTCTAAAGAAAAAAGCTGGCTCATCAATTCGATTAAAAACCATAACAAAGACAAAAAAAGGGTCAAAGAAGTGATTGCTTTTGTAAAAGAACAGAACGGTTTGCTATATGCCGAAAATAAAATGATTCAATTTCAGCAAGAAGCTCTTCAGCTCTTAGAAAATTATCCAGCATCAGAATACAAAGCGGCTTTGACTTTGATGGTAAATTATGTTATAGAAAGAAAAAAATAATTTTCTTATCAACCCTTATCTTTGTTGACTATTTTATTTTTTTAGCCACGATGTTAAGAAACTCCTATTGCCAGATGCAACCTTTTTGTATCTGTTCTCGTCTATGCTAATAGAAATCTGTGGCAATGGGAATTGCAAAATTCAATTTAAAATTTCAAAAAAAAAAAGATTCCTAGTAATTAGGCCTTTTAAATTGCTATTGATTTTTGAAACTGAGATTGTCATTGTTTTTTGAAATTGACATTAATATTTTTATGAAGATAATTCATTTGTACCAAGAAGAGAATAAAATCATAGCGTTGGCTGTCGGTAACAATCGACAAGCACAACAAAAGATTTATGCTCAGTTTTCTCCCAAAATGTTAAGTGTTTGCCGACAATATATAAAAGATTTACACCTGGCAGAAGATGTAATGATTACCGCTTTTATGAAAGTTTTTACCCATTTGAAAAAGTTTGAACACAAAGGAAGTTTTGAAGGTTGGATTCGAAGAATAATGGTTAATGAATGCATTTCTTTTCTCAGAGTTCAAAAAAAGATCAAGTATATAGAAGAGGAAACTTATTTTGAAGATAGTTTCAACAATATTGAAAGCCAGTTTGCAATAGATGGAATTCAATCTATGATAGACAATTTGCCAGAGGGTTACAAAATGGTTTTTAACTTATATGCAATCGAAGGCTTTAAGCATCAGGAAATCGCGAGTATGTTAGGAATTAAAGAGGGAACGTCTAAATCGCAATTATCACATGCTAGAAAAATGCTACAAGAACAGATTAATAAGCAACAAAATAATGAAAGAACTCGTTCTACAAATGCCGATTAGTAATAAAAATGTACTCGATTTTGATAGTACAAAAGGAGTAAAAATAGATTAAAATGGAATCAAATAAACTAGATAAACAAATTAGAACCGAGCTCAATAACCGGGAAATTGTTCCTTCTCAGGCCGCTTGGGATCGTCTAGACGCGATGCTAACCGTTGCCGAAAACCCGAAACGAAGCCTCGGATGGCTGTACATTGCAGCTAGTATCGTTGGGTTTCTTTTGATTGGGACTCTTTTCTTTAATCAAAAGAGAAATACAATTTTAGTAAAAAGCAATGAAATTGTAGTAAAAGAAAAGGCTCGTTCAAAGCACCATAACGATAAACGGGTAAAAGACCTTGTTCCTGTCCTGACTATAACCGATAAGCGAGTTGTCTCTATAGTCTCTAAAGAAAATGTAATTGTCGAAGCAAACAATCGTCAGACTTTAAATAGTAAAAAATCAAAAGAATTACCACAACAATCACCACCAATCATCAATCAAAAAACAGAACAAAAATCCAGTATTCCCCAATCCAATTCTGTCACTAATGAAGTGCTTTTAACTTCGGTCGAAAAGACTTCGAAAAGTGACAAAGCTATTGCTCAATATGCGGTTAAAGTGAATGCTAGCAGTCTACTTTCTCAAGTAGATGAAGAATTAGAGCTCTCTTTTCGTGAAAAAGTAATCGGTAAGGTAAGTAAGAATTACCAAACAGTAAAAGTAGCTTTAATCAACAGAAATTTAGAATAAATCATTTCATCACAATCAAAAAAAAATCAAATAATTATGAAAAATCTTACTTATTGTTTAGTCGTTTTATTATTTCTTTTGGCAAGTAAAATGTTGGCTCAAGACTCTTTTGAAGAACGAGTAAAAAGGATTGCTTTTAAAATAGAGAAGAGTACCAAAGAAGAGAAGGCAGCTCTAAAATTGGAGGTTGAAGCCATTAACAATCAGTTAATAAATGGTACGATAACTCGAGAAGAAGCCGAAAGAAAAAAGAAAATAGTAGCCGAAGCCAGAGCAATCAATATTGAATCTAAAGTTGCCATAGAACAAGAAGCATTGAGAAACCTAGTTCAGGAAAAGGTTGATGGAAAAATTAAGAAAAACGATTCTTTAAAATCGGATAGAAGAAATACCATTACCATACATTTTAACAATAAGAAAAATAAAAACGATACCATCAAAGAAAATAAATCAGAGAGAAGAACCACTACACAATTGGTAGTGGCAATAGGTTTAAATAATTTAGTTACGAATAGCAAAGTAGCCGATTCGGACTATAAATTTATAGGATCTCATTTTTATGAATGGGGGATCACGTGCAATACCCGAATTGCGAAAAACAATAATTTACTACATGCAAAATACGGATTGTCTCTTATGTACAATAACCTGCGCCCGACAGACAATCGCAGTTTTGTGGTCGATGGAGATCAAACCAACTTAGAAGTAAATGCGATACAACTAAAAGACACTCGATTTAGAAACGTGTATTTAGTTGCTCCAATACATCTAGAATTTGATTTTTCTGGAAAGAGCGAAAAAGACGGTAAAACATTTTTTCAAACCCACAAAAGTTTTCGTTTTGGAGTCGGAGGTTATGCAGGAATTAATTTAAAATCAAAGCAAATTACCAAATTCGAAGAAGGGAATTTTGATACTAGACAAAAAGTTATAGGCGATTTTAATACCACCAATTTTATCTATGGCTGTAGTGCTTACGTGGGATACAAAGAAACTAGTTTATATGTAAAATACGATTTAAATTCGATATTCAAAGCCAATGCGATCAAACAAAATAATATTTCTTTAGGCGTTCGTTGGGATTTTAA
>JAYVGE010000250.1:0-8794 GCA_043772515.1 Flavobacterium sp.
TAATAATATAACATTGTTCTTCTTCACTGTAGAACAGCTCATTTACAGAAGTGTTAAATTCAATGTTTTTTAGTTTTTCGATTGCCCATTTACAGTAATTGTTATACTCATTTCGTAAGAGCAGAAAATTTTCTCTGATATAAAATGAATAAATGCGACCTTGTTCTTTACTATAATTCAAAAAACTAAACGGACTTGTAGGATCTGCCAATGTTACCAAATCTGCCAGAAACGGAATTTGTAATGTAGTGTCCTGCAATAGCATTCCTGCATGCCAATTGAAGTTCTCTTTTTTATCTAAAAATATGCCCTCTAGTTCTTTGATC
The DNA here is from genome assembly GCA_043772515.1 of Flavobacterium sp. Taxonomy (GTDB): domain Bacteria; phylum Bacteroidota; class Bacteroidia; order Flavobacteriales; family Flavobacteriaceae; genus Flavobacterium. The sequence continues at coordinate 327 of JAYVGE010000250.1, forward strand.
GGATTAAGCAAACACGCTAATCCCAGATTGAAAGGACCAACACCAATTCCTACGTAATCATATATTTTATCATTCATTTTATTGTACTTTATTTTAATTTTTTTGTTCTAATTTTCTATGATGTATTAATTACTTGTTAGGTATTCGTTTCCTTTACGTTTCATAAGAGTTATAATGTGCTGAAGGTTTTCGGTTGTTATTTTTGGGTTCAATAAAGTAAATTTTAGATGTACATTCCCGTTTAGCTTTGTGCTAGCAATAGAAGCTTCTCCACTTTTGAACAGGCAGTTCTTTATATATAAATTTATGGTGTCATGCATTTTGTCATCAGTAATGCCTTCTGCTTTGTATCTAAAAACGACAGTACTCAACTCGGGATTATGAATGGTTTCAAATAAAGGATCCTTTTTTAATAATGCATGTGCTTCTTTGGCTTTGTAATGAACGGTTTCTAAATATCCAGCCAGATTTTTTTTGCCGGTCATTTTTAGGGTAAACCATAATTTTAAAGCATCAAATCTTCTGGTAGTTTGTATCGATTTTACGATTAAGTTTTGGTATTCATCATCTTTTGTCTCAATTGGATTTAAATAATCGGCATAATGCGACACATATTTGAAATTGCTTTTATCTCCAACCAAGAAAGCACTGGAAGATACAGGTTGGAATAACGTTTTATGAAAGTCTATCGTTACTGAGTCTGCATATCTCACGCCTTCGAGTAAATGTTTATGGGTGTCAGTGAGTACAAAACAGCCACCATAAGCTCCATCTACATGTAACCACATATTATAATCTTTTGCGATTTTCGAAATTGTTTCAACTGGGTCAAAACTTCCAAAATCGGTTGTTCCTGTTGTAGCAACAATTGCAATTGGAATATTGCCCAATTGTTTTTCTCTTTCAAGTGCCAGTAATAAGGCTTCAGGATCCATTTTGTAGTTTGCATCTGTTCTTACTTTAATTACCGATTGATAGCCCATCCCAAGAAGTGCGGCATTTTTTTGAATACTAAAGTGTGCTTTTTCTGAACAGAAGAATCTGAACTTGCTTATCACATCTGTAAAACCATTTTCTTTTATATTGATTCCGTAGTGTTGATAAGCATAATGATCTCTTGCCATCAACAGAGCCATAAAGTTCGATTGTGTTCCTCCGTTGGTAAAGACACCATCGGAGTTTTTTGGTAGTTTAAATTCGTTACAAATCCAGTTTATGATTTCTTGCTCAATAAGGGTTGCCGAGGTGCTTTGATCCCAAGTTTCAATAGCTGTATTTACAGCAGTTGCTATCAATTCTCCAACCAATGCAGGTATCAATACAGGACAGTTTAAATGGGCTACATAGGAAGTATTGTGAAACGCAATTGCATGATCCAGATACAATTCCTTTATTTCTTTGAGAGCTTGATCTAGTGTAAGAGTTTCTTCTTTTGAAACGGAGATTAAACTTTTTTTATCTTTAAGTTCTTTTACATTGGCGCCACTATAGAATTTATCGTTTTCTAAAAATCCTAAGACATATTTAACAGTTTTTTGAATACTGTTTTGGTACTCAATTTTAGAAGATGAATCGAAAAAATGTTGAGTGTCAATTTTTGTGTGTAAAACTATGGGGTCATTTAGTGTCATAACATTATTTTTATTTAGACTTAATAAGAATGCTAAATTATAACATTACAACAATAATGAATGACGTTTTACGATATGAAAAATGACGAGCAATGACGATTGTCAAAATATAATCCGTAATCAATCAGCAATTGTACTAGGATTAAATAAAAGAAAGTTAAGGGCTGTTAAGTAAAGGGTTCAAATTAAACACTGTGATTTCCTATGTTATTTTACCCTTTTTCTTTGTTAAAAAATCTTTCAATAGCCCAGCTATTCAAAGCCAAGACTCCTGCTTGCCCATCCTTTGCTCAAAGGATGCTGTCTTGAAAAAGTACAAAATAACTTCCTCAAATTTTACATGGTTTATTTCAAAACCTTTACTAAGAAATAAATGGTACAGAATCGGTGAAGTTATTTTGTTGCTTTTTAAGTAGGAAACAAAAACAAGGAGGTAAATTGAAAAGTATATTTTGAAACATTTATTTAGACTTGCTAGCTGTAAAGTTTACGGCTAAAAATAGATTCTAAAATATTATTAACTCAATTAATTTATAAGGATGACTCTTTTTATTCACAACAGTAAATCTTTCATTCACAACAGTAAATCGTCCATTTGTAGCATCTTTTTCATTTTACGTACAATCAAACAGTAGTTTTATTTCAGAAAACAAAATTTAGCATTAGAAAGTAGTTTTTAAATTTCTATTGGTAATGATTTTGAAACAAAAGTATGGGTGAGCAGCAGTGTTGGCTTTAAAATAGCTGGATTATTGAACTATTTTTTAACGAGATTGCTTTGTTTCGTGCTTTGTAACTCCTAGCAAGGGCAAAAGAACGAGTAAAAAAGAAGTTCACGGAAATCTTATAAAAATAGAAACATAGTGAAGTAATTCTACGATTTATTTTATAATATTTACTTAGATAGGAAACTGACTTATCGACAAAAGCGTTTACTTAAATATTATAAATAGGTGAGGCAAGGAGTCAAATTGTTTTTTAGAAAAATTAAAAGGATGAAAAGCGAAGTCAGAACCGACTTTAGGATACAAAACAGTACAAACTGCAAAAGAACAAAACACAAACTAATCAAAATTACAGATGACTGAAAAATCAAACAATAGTAAAAAAGCAAGTCCTTCGAGTACAAAACCATCAAAAGAAAAAGAAGTTAAAGTAGAAGCCACAGCAAATAATATAGACTGTTGGAAATCAGATGGAAATATAAAATTTGTGACGCATAGGTTGAAAGAAATGTTTGTAGAAATGGGGCAAAAAACAAGGATCGAAAATGGTCAAAAGCCAGCCGAACGAGCCGTTTTTCGCAAACAACATGGTATAGCTTACGGAAAATTTATTATGAATAAAAATATAGATCCGAAATTTAAAGTTGGGATTTTTGCAGGTAGTTCTTACGAATGTGCCGTGCGTTTTTCAAGTGATATAGGTCCTACTTTGCCAGACTTACACACGACATTGGGAGTTGGTTTGAAACTCTTTGGTGTTGAAGGACCTAAATTATTTGGAGAAGGCACCAATGTCGATTTTATCTTTCAGAATATAGATCGTTTTTTTGCTCGTGATGCACAACAAATGTGCAGCTTTACAACTGCTGGAGCAGTAGATAAGGATTATGGTTCTTATATAGGTAAGCATCCAAAACTTGCTACTATTTTGAGCGATATGACCAAGGTAGAAGCAAGTTGTTTGAGTGCGAGTTATTGGGCAATTCTTCCTTTTAAATTGGGTGATACTAATATCGTAAAATACCGTTTAGTATCAGAAGATACAGATCATGGAGTCCCGTTTAATGATATCAATTATTTGGCACTCGATTTACAACAACGATTACTTAGAAAAGAAGCAAAATTCCGTTTCGAAATACAAGTACGAACAGATGATAATACGATGCCTCTTGATGATGCCCAAGTTGTATGGAGTACGCAGGAAAGTCCTTATATCTGTATTGCCGAATTGCATTTTCCAAAACAAGATATTTGTGCAATTGGTCAATCTGAATTTGGAAATAATTTAGCATTTAATATATGGAGAACCTTACCGCAACATGAGCCTATTGGATCTATTGCCGAAGCACGAAAAGTAGTGTATGCTGCAAGTGCTCAAGCGCGTCATCAGGCAAATGGACAACCATTGCAAGAGCCTAATAAAATTAATTCCTCTTTTGAAGAAAATACAGACCAGGATAGTGATTGTATTGTAAAGGCTGGAATATACCCGCCAATTGGAGTGATGCGCGTTGGAAATAGCGATGACGAATATTTTATTGGTCCTTTGGTTTCAGATCCAGAGTCGAAAACAGATGAATACGCTTATAGAGACAAAGCAGGAGCTTTGAAACGTCAAGCGGCTCAGTTCCGAATTTACGGATTTAATGCAGCCGGAAAAGCAGTAAAAGAATTGACACTTGATAATGCTAAAATTATTTGGCATTCTCATTTGGCAAACCAAAAAGCATCGTGGTATCAATTTCAAATGGCTCTAGATATTCCAGAGGCTGTAAATGCTCCGCTTTCAATGTTACGTAATATAGATGTTAAAGACAGAAATTCTCTTATAATCGACGGAGGCGAACATATCATTAGGGAACAGAACATAAATAACGGTAAAGAATTTGTTGGTAAATTTCAAGAAAAATCTGTTTATCTAGGAGAAATGCGTAGCGATGATAAGGGGAGATTGATAATGCTTGGGGGGCATGGTAAATCTGAAAATTTAAAGAAAGATATTGCAATCACTTTTGCTAATAATGAAGGTTGGTATGATGATATTTCCGATGGGCCTGTTACAGCCGAAGTAGAATACAATGGTGTAAAACTTAAAGTTGACCCTGCGTGGGTAATATGCGCACCACCAAATTACGCCCCGATGCAGAAATCGGTTCGTACAATGTGGGATTTAATGAGAGACGTGGCGGTTAATGCGGGGATGCTTACACGACCTATTCGACCTTCTTTTATGAAGGACATCTTGCCAATTTTTGAGCGCATGACAAACCTTCAATGGGTAAATGCAGGATTTGCAGCTGCCTTTGGCTGGGGTGGTCAGTTTAACTATACAACACCACAATGGGTGGCTAAATTGAATGACCCGTCTCCTGCCAATTTAGAAATGCGACGTACGATTTCGAATAATTTTCGCCGTTACGGTGTCTCGGGCGCAGAGGCTCCTCAATTATGGCCTTGGTCGTATGGAGATGCCATTAGTATTCCAACAACGGGTTCTGTAAGGCAGCATTCTACATTAACTCATTTGCAATTAGCATTTATTGATCAATGGGTTAAAGGAGATTTTGATGCAGATTTTATAGACAAGACGGGATGTCCGTATATTCCAGAACCTATTACAATTGATGCATTACCAGTTGCAGAGCAGCCAGATATGCTAACGAAAGCCGCTATGGAATTTTGTTTGGCAGATGCCTTTCATCCAGGTTGCGAAATGACATGGACAATGCGAACTGAGGGGATGTATATGGCTGCGTTCCGACTTAAGCATGCACCAAAAAATCCGCAAATAAACACTTCATATTACGGATCGGTTATGAATAGTGATGTGTTTACATTGGCCAAAGGTCCTTTATTAGGAGGACAAGTGGCAGGTGGCATTACAAGATGGATGGCGATTCCTTGGCAGACAGATACTGCGAGTTGTCGGGACGGATACACCTCTTCTTATGATCCATACTTACCAACATTTTGGCCAGCTAGAGTTCCAAATAATATCTTAGACGAGGATCGTTATAAAGAAGTAATGAACTCCAGTTTATCCGAAGAAACTCGTAAACAAGCTTTTGCTTACCGCAAAGTTTGGCTAGAGGATTTACCACTCGGGGGGCAGGATGCAAATTATACCAACCAAATTAATAGTATGATAAGTAATTTTGGAGACTTAGCTGTTGTTCAAGTACGTCCTGGTGTGGTAAATGACCCTAATTTTCCTTTAGAAATGCAAGTTGGAATAACACCAAACAGGAAACATGAAGGAGCTTTATTAACGGAAAATAGAGAAAAAATAGCTAGTGTTTTAAGGAGTAAACACTCTATTGACAAGAATTTAAAAGATCTTTTAGTCACAGTAGTTAAACATTTGTCGGAGGAAAATCTTTTAGTAGAATACGATTTAATAACGAATGTAAAAGAACAGTTGATTGCGTTAGCTAGACATGAGTTAATGGATGATCTAAAATTAACCTCTAGTATTCAAAAATTATTGGGCTTATTAACGTCTAAGGATCCAAAATTAGTAAAACCTTTGTCGATGAAATTTGATGAAAGTACAAACATAGATTTAGGTGTAACAGAAAAAGGAAATCGTTTCTCAAGATACATGCCAAAATAAATTGAAAGGACTATTTCTAATACTATATGAAAACGGAAACGAATAAAGAAGTAGATATTGTGATTATTGGAGGAGGTGTGGCGGGTTGTATAGCCGCAATTGCCCTCGCCGAATCGTATAGTGTATTGTTGATTGATAAATTGAATGAACCAATCGAGCGTATAGGAGAATGTCTAGCTCCGGCTGCTCGTAGGATTTTGAAACGACTTGACTTATTAGATGATTTTGAAAAAAAATGTATCACTAAAGAAAATAATCTGCATCTAAAAAATGTAGGTACACAATCCTATTGGGGGAGTAAAGAGCTTCATGTTGTAGACCATTTACGAAATCCAGATGGATTTGGTTGGCATTTGAATCGTAAAGCATTTGAAGACTATCTGCGCGAAACAGCTATACTTAGAGGAGTAAATTGTCTTTGGTCCGTAAAATTACACGATAGTCATTATGAGAATTTACGTTGGTACTTAACCGCTAAGTCGGTCGATGAGACATTAAGCCCAAAAATTTATCACATCAGTGCAAATTTTGTAATTGACGCAAGTGGCAGACAGTCGCATTTTGCTAGAAAATTAGGGGTTCAACGGGAACATTTCGATAAATTGATTGCCTGTTGGGCTACATTAGCCAATAAGGAACCAAACAAAATGAGCACAATTTCAGCAAGTAAACTAGGGTGGTGGTATAGTGCCCCTTTGCCAAATAACAAACGGGTTCTTGCTTTGCAAACGGATTCGGATTTGATAGATCGGGTTGCCATAAAAGGTTTGGATCAATTTATTGAATTAGCACAAACCAATCGAGAAATGGCAAGAATTCTAGAAAGGAATCAAGGGGAAATTAAATTTCATGGAATAGTTCCTGCCAATTCTACTCGTTTAAATCAAGTTGTTGGCCAACAATGGGTGGCTCTGGGTGATGCAGCCATGAGTTTTGATCCACTATCTTCACAAGGTATGTTTAACGCTATGGCTAGTGCTTTGCAACTTGCAGAATTGCTTATAGAATCTGAGGTAATAAAAAAAACAGTTTCAATAAAAATGAATCAGTTTCGAACTATTTATACACATCAGATGGATCAAATTTGGAAACATTACGTAAAACACAAAAGTATTTTTTACAGGGAAGAAATGCGCTGGAAAGATTCTGATTTTTGGAAAAGAAGACATTAACAAATTAATAAAAAGCAGCACGAAATTGTCATCATTAAATCCTGATTTTCAACCTTTCGGGTTGGGCTGCCAAATTCATTCCTTTATTAGGTAAAATATTAGCCGATTTGGAGTTAGATGGAGAGACGCCATGCAACATTGGTCTTTTTCAATTTGGGGCATGTTTATTTTAAAATGATGTAACGTTGCAAACTAATGATATTATATAAAAAATAAATTTAATCGTATAAATAATAATAAAAGATGAATAAAAGTACACCTCTCAACTCGGGAATGTCACCCGATTTAAAAATAGAAGTTGCCATTATTGGAGCGGATTATCATGCTTGGAAAGCGGGTTGTTATGCCTTATATGCGCAAACCATTGAATGATGAGCAAATACATATTTGTAGAGAAGCCTACTCAGATCAACAAGGTTGGGTAGAGGGTGCTTTTTGCGAAGCCGAAAAAATGTTATAGGAACATTTTGGCTTGCTACGTCCTGTATGGCTTAAGCCTGATTATTATTTAGGGTGGTAATTATCTGTTTATAATACCAAACCCCAATACGATTCAGTCTTTGCCACATTGTTTAGAAGTAAAACAACAGCATTAAACTCTTAGAAATTAAAAAACAGACTTTAAAAATACAGTATTGTTTATGAAAAATAAAGTAACCAATTATAACATAAAAATGAAAAAATCAACAACCCTATTTGTAACAACAGCAGTAATAGTAATTGTCCTATTTCTTGCTTGTAAAAAAAACGAAGTGAAAGAGTCTGGTTATTTGTCACAAAAAGAAAATGAATTTTGTTATAACTATTTGCCGCAAGACGTAAAAGAATCTTGTAGTCTTTCAGAAACAGAGTTCGATTCTTGGTTTGCAACTGTCAAAGTATCCGAGAATGGTTTGGTAAAACCTGCCAACAGTACCGCTTTTACAAGCTCCAGTAATTGCGATTTCTACAAATGGTCTGAGCAAATGTTTCTTTGGATTACCTCGCCTACCTCATCTGGATATGGTCGAGGAGGTACTGTTATGGAATCGCCCGAATTTTATACCGTAACACCCGAAAATAATGGTGCAAGAACATTAACTCCGCATACAGAAGGAAAGCTTCTAAAAATGTCGAGTTATATTACTCAAAAGGGACCTAATAGATTGCCTATTATCTTTGATAAAAAGGGACAGATGTACGAAGTAGAAACCCTTGACGAAAAAACAACTCCTAAAACACTGGTTTTGAATAGCGATGGTAAAAAAACCGAATTAAGTCAGCTCAAAGCCAATGCAACTGGAGGAATTTCGTTTTTTGACAAATTGGGGAACGAAATAAAAAAAAT
>JAYVGE010000251.1:0-3568 GCA_043772515.1 Flavobacterium sp.
TAAACACGGAGCGATTCAAGAAGCACAACATGTATTTATTAAAAACGGATTTTCCCTGGTGGACCTGCTAGTTTTTCGACCGTAAAACCTACTGCTATCATACTCCTTTTTACCACCCCACGAGCGGCATATGTAACCAAAATGCCATTGGGCTTAAGGGCATTATACATTTTTTCAAAAATAGCGGTACTCCACAATTCGGGTTGAACTCTGTAACCAAAAGCATCAAAATAAATTAGGTCGAACTTTTCGACATCATCAATTTCTTCAAAAAGCTGTTTTCTTTTGATTAAAGAAAAATCGGAGCTTAAATTGATTTTCTCATTCCAATCGGATTGATGCATTGTATCAAAAACTTCGCTTGCGTCAGAGGCATTCAGCTCAGACACATAATTCATAGATTCCAGCTCTTGTGCTGATATAGGATAAGCTTCAACCCCAACATAATCGATAGGCTGTTGGTTTTTCTTTGCCTCCAAAAAAGTAATAAAAGCATTCAATCCTGTACCGAAACCTATTTCTAAAATTGCAATTGACCTGTCCTTAAACAAGGAAAATCCGTTTTTAATAAATACATGTTGTGCTTCTTGAATCGCTCCGTGTTTAGAATGATAACACTCATTCCACTCTTGTATTTGTATGGTTGTAGAACCATCTAAGGTCTGAATTATTTCTCTTTTCAAAATTAAATATTTGTATTATACTCTGTTTTTTATAGACCAAACTTAATCAAAAGAAACGCCCATAAATAAATTTTCTACCAAATTTATACAAAAAAAACGTTCCTCTGCGCCCAAGACAAAGAGCTACTTTTTTGAAACAAAGAAGTAAAGACTATAAATCGCAGTAATAATTGTAAATTCCTTAGAAAATAGCATCCTTTTTTTATGTTTTTTCGAAAATAAACAAATCTCAGTTTAAGGATATAATTAATATTGTTTTAGCAAGAGTTTCCCCGATTTTTATTTAATTTTGTATTCATTACCACCCTTTTTGGGACAAACACTGTTTTAAAGCACTCGCTTACAAACGAATTTTAAGCAATAAAAAAAAGATATCCTATTATGAGTACAACTCAAACCAACAAAATTGAAATAATAAAAGCAGCTACGACCAAAATAAACGAAGTTGACTTTGAAAACCTAAGCTTTGGAGCTGTTTTTACCGATCATTTATTCGAATGTGATTTTACAAACGGAGAATGGCAAAAACCAGTTATCAAACCTTATCAACCTTTTTTGCTAGATCCATCGGCAAAAGTTTTTCATTATGGTCAAGCTATTTTTGAGGGAATGAAAGCCTATAAAGATGATAATAATGACCTTTGGCTTTTTAGACCCGAAGAAAACTACAAACGTTTTAACACTTCAGCAGTGCGAATGGCAATGCCAGAAGTTCCTCAAAATGTATTTATGGACGGATTGAACCAATTGTTGCAACTAGACGAAGCATGGGTAAAAAAAGGAAAAGGAAACACTATGTATATTAGACCTTTTATGATTGCTACAGGTACTGGAGTAGTTGCAAACCCATCTGAAGATTACAAATTTATGATTATTCTTTCTCCTGCCAAAGCCTATTATTCTGGAGAAGTAAAAGTACTTATTGCAGAGCATTTCAGCAGAGCTGCAAATGGCGGTATTGGCGCAGCAAAAGCCGCTGGTAATTATGCCGCGCAGTTTTATCCTACAAATTTAGCAAACAAAGAAGGTTTTCAGCAAGTGATTTGGACAGATGATGCCACGCATACCAAACTAGAAGAAGCTGGTACTATGAATGTGTTTTTTAGAATAAAAGACACTTTATACACTGCTCCTGTTAGCGAAAGAATCCTTGACGGAATTACAAGAAAAAGCCTTATCGATATGGCCAAAAAAGAAGGAATCGAAGTTGAAGTACGCCCAGTTCTGGTTTCAGAACTTGTTGAGGCATCTAAAAACGGAACTTTGAAAGAGATTTTTGGTGCAGGAACTGCCGCTGTAGTCAATCCTATCATCGGATTTTCTTACCAAGAAGTATATTACGAATTACCTAAAACAAAAAACTCGTTTGCAGAACAACTTAAAGAAAAACTAACTAATATTCAGCACAAACTAGCTGAAGACACTTTTGGCTGGACGGTTAAAATTTAGATTTTAGATTAAAAAAAAGAGATTTTCATTCTGAAAATCTCTTTTTTTTGCTTTCTAGTTACTCAAAAACTAAATAATTTTAGAAAAATCGGGCTTAAAATAATTAGAGCCTTTCATCACTTTGCCGTCTTCTCTATAAATAGGATTTCCGTTTTCGTCTAATTTACTCATATTACTGCGCTGAATTTCGTCAAAAACGGCTTCTATTTTGTCCTGTAAACCATGTTCTATAATCGTACCACAAAGAATGTAGAGCATATCTCCCAAAGCATCCGCAATTTCTACAAGATCTTTATTCTGCACCGCTTCGAGGTATTCCTCATTTTCTTCTTTCATCAAATCGTAGCGAAGCATGCTTTTATTCACTCCCAAATCGGCAATAACGGTTTCACTATATCCTATTTTAAATGCGGTATGAAATTCTTTGACCGCCTCTATTTGTTTTTGCATAATTTTATTTCGTTAAATGAAAGAGCAAATTAGCAACTATTCTTAAACAAATCCCTAAATTTGCCAAAAATAATTCACACTATGTTTAGTCAAGGACAACTGATATTTGCTACCTGTTTTTTTATAACTTTTGTATTTATAATGATTTTTGCTTACCGAAAAGATCTAGCCTTGCATAAAGTATATTACAAAGGAAATTATAAAGTCCTGATTGGTTTTGTAGTTTTTATCACACTATTATTTGTAATAAAAGTGTATTTTAAACGATAATCCGAGATAATAAAATAATTCTCAAAACCTTTATTAAGTAATACTAATTCTTTGAAATTTAAATAAACACGAATTTTTATACTTTCAAATTACATGAATTCATTTAAAAAAAAATAGAATACATATTAATTTATATTCTTTATAAATTTGTGTCAATTCGTAAAATTCATGACTAAAACTTTTTTAAAGGGGTTTGCTTTGTAATAGTCTTTTCTCTTTTTGTATTTTAAAATCACACTATCAACTATTAAAAACAAAGAAAAACTTAGGTTTTAAAAGTAATAATTGATGTCGAATTGTGAAAACTTTACAAAAAGCAATTCATTAAATTAAAACAAAAAAGCTATATTGCATTTCGTTTCAAACCCTTTTTAATTCAAAATTTGATTTCATTTTCAAAAAAAATCTGTTTACTACGAATTTTTAGAGCCTAAAAAAGCGTTTATAAAATAGATTTTTTTTTATAATAATTCTTTTATTTAGTAACACATCTTTAATAAAAATTTTAACTTTACCACAGAAAAAAACTACGTATCATGCAAATTCTAAAATATCTTTTCCTCTTACTTTTACTATCTATTGTGGCATCTTCAATATTTATTGCAACCCAAAAAGGAGATTTTAGTGTAGAGAGAAGCAAGGTAATTAATTCCCCTAAATCACTGGTTTTCAACTACATAAACGATTACACCAATTGGGAAGATTTTGGTTCTTGG
>JAYVGE010000252.1:0-8777 GCA_043772515.1 Flavobacterium sp.
GCTTCTTTTTGTGTGTCTGTAGCTTTGGTTTCTACTGCTTTAGTTTTCTTTTCCAAAGCTTTTTTTTCAGCTGCTTTTGCCTTTTTCTCTAATTTATCCGCTTCTTTTTTGGCTTTTGTTTTTTCGTCTTTGAGTGTTGCTGCTTTTGCCTTTTTCTCTTTTAAGATTTGTTCTTTTTTTACTTTAGCTGCGGTAGTAACATCTTGAGCATAAGAGGTGCTCGAAAAAGCTAAAACCAAGCATAATAATAGTACTTTTTTCATGATTTTTTAGTTTAAATTTAGAATACTAATATAATGAATTTTTTAGTGCAAAAAAAGATTTACAAAAAGGAAGAAAAAGTGGCACTCAAAAAGAGGCTCTCAACTGCACACTTCCAGTGTGAATGGTGGTGCTGGGTTCGCTTTTTCGCCCTTGATAATTAAAATTGATGTCTAGAAACTGGGTAATGTTTTTTTGCAAAAGCAATCTCCAAGTTACGTTCTGACCTGCTTGCAAACCTTCTAGCATCTGAAATCCAACAGAGGACAGTTGATCTCCTATAAATTTATTTTTGTAAAAGGAACATTCACCATTCATAGTAAATTTGGAGCTGATCGAATAGGTGAATGCCGTGCCAAGCCTATTTTGAGATACCTTTTCTAATTTTCCTATTTGGTTTTCTTTAATTTGATATTCATAAAACAAATCCCATGTGGTGTTTTTAGAAAAGAGATAACTTATTTTTGGCGCCCATTGAAATCCTTTTAAAATGTAATTTTTTTCAGGAAAGTTTTCCGAAACCTGTTCTGTCGAGATTGTTTTGGTAAAGAAACTAAATAGCCAGTTTTTTTGGTACAGATGGGAATACTGCAACTGATGCGAATTGTTTTTAGACTCCTGAGAGCCTATCGATAGCAAGTTTTTGGCATTGTTTTGTAGGTACGAATACGTAATCGAATGGTTTTGCTTTCCTCGATTATAATACAAACTGTTTCTAAAACTAGAAGTAAGTCCCATTACGTTTTTTGCTGATTGATTAAATGGATTCAAGTCGAAACGGTCACCATCGTTTTTCATTTTGCGATCGATCAAAAAGGAAGTTTGGTTGTACAAATACGACAATTTCTTTTTTAATCCTGTTTCGTTTTGCCATTCGGTCGGATGGAGTGTCACCGATTGTGAAAACTTATTTTGATGCGTTTTTATATATACTTGGTTGGGTAAGTACACTCGAATGTATTTGGCCAAATCAATAAAAGGGGCCACCTCAAATTCCTCTAGCTCTTGAATTCCGTTGCCATTATAGTCATTCCAAGTGTAAACTCCTTTTCCAACTGGAACTTCTATATACGTAAATTCTTGCTGTGGAATATTGCCTGAGCTGGTCTCGTAAACGGTGGTGTTTTGTACCAATTGTCCGAAAAATCGATCGTTGTAAACGATTCTAGAATTGAGGGAAACTTCTTTTTTCTTGCTAGTGTCATTAAATTTTAATACCCTGTAATTCGAAAATACTGCCAAATCACTTTTGTCAGTTTGTATCAATTTCGATTTAAAAACATAGGTATTAGAGCTGTTTACTCGTGCCAATATTCCTTTTTGCAAACTATCGTTGGCTCTCCTGTGATAGCCCAATTCTACAAAAACTTTGGTGCTGTCGCCACGTCCTACAAAGAATCCGTACTCCGAAAATTTCTGACTTAAGGCAGTAGGAGCGTTGGTGGCTTTGTTTTTTTCTAGATTGTTTTCTAGTCGAAAACTACTCCCAATCCAGTTTTTTTTGTAATGAAACCGCAGTTGCGATTGGTTTCGAATAAAGTAGGATGTGTTATTGGTATTATCACTATTTAAGAGGCTTGCCTGATTTTGTAAAGTCCATTTTTTGGTACGAAAGAGGGCAGTCATACGCTGCTTATTTCCCGAATAATTTTTTGAGAAATCTAATTTTTCAAATTGATAATTCAAAAGCCCCATGTTTTGTGCCTCTTGCTTTGGAAATAAATTTAAATCTAGTCCTGTGGTTAAGTAACTTTGGGTGCCAAGGGTGCTACTTCCTAAATTCCAATCTCTATTAAATTCTATTGTATTGAGGCGTTCTACCGATTTAAAATTATCTTGAATAAATTGGTAATTGGCAAAAACATCAAGAGCCATTTTTTTGGATACCAGTCGCTGTTTGGTATTTATCTTACCTGCCAAACCTTTGTTGTTGTTGTCGTCTATTGTCGAAAAGAGGTTTTGATCTTTGTTACTAATTGCAATTTCGAAGTCGACGGCTGTTTTTTCTGCCGTTTTGTATTTTCCTAAAAAGGTAGCAACCTGAATTTTGGTAGGAGCAATAAGTTGTATTATGGGTTCGTAATTTCCTTGCGCAATAGCATTGACTGGTACAACGTATTCGAAAATTTTGGTTAAGCTCGATGTGTTTTTGTAAATGTAATTTCCTTTTCCCTGACCCACTAAGCTAAAATGAACAGCATACAATTGCTCTTGCGGATCATTGGAGTATTCGAATATTTCGGCTGTAGGATTGCTCTTTTTTCGATACAGGATTTTGTTTTCAGAATAAGAGTCTAGGTAGGCAGACGGAGCCACCATCAAATTGGTGTTGTCTCCTGAGTTGGCTAATATTTGCGCCTGTTCTTTGGAGAGGTTTTGTTGCAAAGGTTGGTTTTTCAAATCACTTTCAGAATAGAAATAACCACCAAAATTCCATTTTTTATTTTCATGACTGCTTCCTGCATAGGTTACAAATCGGGTATAATTCCTGTCTGAAAACTGGTATTCTATAGCAATTCGCATTTCGGAAGTAATCGGAAAAAGGGGTGTAAATTGAACTTCTCCAGCATTGTAGTCTATAGTATATTCTTTGTTTTCACCTCGATTTAATAACACTCCGTTTGCATAAACGCGTTCTGAGTCAGAGATTACAAGTACGTACAATTCTCCGTTTTGTCCTTTTAATTTATAAGGACCTTGATTTCCTTCTCTTCCTATAAAATCACTTTTTGCATATTGACCTCGAACGATGGCAGCTGAAGCAAAAATAGTTGTTTTGCTTTCTGGATCTCCCAAATCAAAATTAGCAGCAATTCCTTGTACTTTTTTGTTAAAATTTAGGAACTGTGTTTTCTTGTTTTCGAGAAAAACATCTCCTGCTCGAATGTTCCATTTGTCGCTAAAGAGTTCTATAAATATATTGTCGAACTGATCTAGTTTCTGGGAATACCCGCCATTTTGCAACGGAATATTATTGTCTTGTATCGAGGCACGAAGACTTACTTTTTCGGATATTTTTCCTGTGATTTGTAAATCTAAGTTAGAGTTTAAAGTAGCGTTTTGATTGTTTCCTATAGTCACACCTCGGGTAATACTTCCCGAAGTGTTCAAACCGTCAAAAGGGATGTTTTTTTTGGGTATACTTGCCTCGGTTTTGTACAAACTTCCCGAAATAGCTTCGTTGCTGACTACGCGACTGGCATCGTAAATGCTGTATTCTTTGGTGAGTATTTCGGGGAATTTTAGATAATGAACGGTTAGAGTATCGGTGTTTATTTTGTAGTTGCTATTGAAAAGGAGTGTTCCTTTTGGGAAGTTTATAGTATAGAAACAAGTGTCTATAATTTGGTTATTGCGGTCTGTTATGTCGAAGAAATTAGAATTGATACTTTCCTTTTCCAAAGCAATAGTGTCTCTAGAAACAACGATTTTTTTTTCTTTATACAATGCGTTGGTTTCCTGAGCATGAAGACCAGAAAAGAAAATCATTGTAAAAAAAAACACTACTTTTTGAAACATAAAGAGTATAACGTCTAGGGTTCAAAAGTAGTGTATTCTGCAACAAAATGTTTCAAGGTTTTCCTTTTAGTATTCTGTTTTATGATGTTAACTTTCTTTGGTTACAATTTGCATGGTTTCTCTGCTTACTTGTTTCAAAAGCACCGTTTTGTTTTCTACTACCGTTTCGGCAGCGTTATCATTAAAATGGCGAATGGTATATAAGGTGACGTTTTGTTCAAATTCGACTTTGAATTTTTTGGATAAAATAGCATTCAAATCTTTAAAATGATCAAATTTGTCTTCAACACAAACCGAAAAACTAATAGCCGAATTCTGAATTAAGTTTACCTTTATTTTAAATTCATGAAACAAAGCAAAAATTTCGCTGATGTGCTCTTCCATTATAAAAGAAAAATCGATCGAGGAAAGCGAAATCAATAATTGGTTTCTTTTGACAATAAAACAAGGTAAATACGGCTCGAGGTCTACTCCTTTGGCAACACTAGTTCCTTTTAGCAACGGGTTGATAAAAGATTTGACGTACAAAGGAATTTCTTTTTTTTGCAAAGGTTGTAATGTTTTTGGGTGAATGACCGTTGCGCCATAAAAAGCCAATTCGATTGCTTCTCGATACGATATTTGGTTAAGTAAACTTGCGTTTTCAAAATATCTTGGGTCGGCATTCATCACACCGGGAACATCTTTCCAGATGGTTACGCTTTCGGCATTTAAGCAATAAGCAAAAATGGCGGCGGTATAATCGGATCCTTCACGTCCCAAAGTGGTGGTAAAGTTGTTTTTATCCGATCCCAAGAAGCCTTGGGTGATGTTAAGTATCTTGCGTTTTACGTTTTTCGAAATGTTTTTTTGTGTTAATTCCCAATCTACTTCGGCATCTCTATACGTTGCGTCTGTTTTTATAAAATTACGAACATCAATCCATTGGGTTTTTATGTTCATAAAATTCATAAAATGGCTTATAACGGTGGTCGAAATCAATTCTCCATAACTCACAATCTGATCGTAAACAAAATTGTAATTGGGGGATTTGTTGTGTGTCAGGAAATAATCCAATTCCGAAAATAAGGTGTTCACGGCAGTAAAGACCTCATTTGTATCGTTTTCAAACAAATCTATTAAGATTTGATTGTGGTATTTTTTGACTTCCTGAACCGATTCCTGTAATTGGTGGGATTTGTCAAAATAATTTTTTAGGACTACTTCGAGTGCGTTGGTCGTTTTTCCCATTGCAGAAACCACGACTAAAACATCTTCGTAACCTACTTTTTGCAAAACGTCGTACACGTTTTTTATTCCTGCGGCGTCTTTTACGGAAGCACCTCCAAATTTGAATATTCTCATTTTTGAATTTAGATTTTAGATTTTGCTGTCTGAAATTAAAAGCTAGCAACTATGCAGTAACTAGCAACTGTTTATTAAATTTTGCCACAAAGACACAAATATTTTTAGATTTATTGAAGAATCACTAATTCCTTTTTCTTAGTGGTTTTGCACCTTAGTGGTAATATATTATTAAGAGTATTAGTTGTTTTTGGTTAAGCCTGACTAGCTACAAAAGCTATTATGTTTTTTTAAATTTTGTTTTTCTCTAAAAAAGCGTCAATTCCTGCTTCGTCCATTTGTGCAATGTTCCAATCTCGTAGCACTTTGGCACCCGATTTTTCGTAGAAATTGATGGCAGGCGTGTTCCAATCTAGCACATTCCAGTCGATTCTTCTCACTTTGTCTTTTTTGGCTTGTTTTATAATTTCAGAATACAAAGCATAACCCAAGCCGCTACCGCGCATTTTGTCTTTTACAACTAAATCTTCTAGGTGAATTGTTTTTCCTTTCCAAGTAGAATAGCGATAATAATACAATGCAATGCCTACAATTTGCTTCGCCTGCTCGCTATCGCTCGAGTCGACTTCGGCTACAAAAACATAAAATAAAGGGGTGGTTCCAAAACCATCTTGTATTAAATCTTCGACCGTAATTAGAACCGCATCGGGTTCTTTTTCAAACACTGCCAGCTCCTGAATGAGTTCAAGGACAGACTGCATATCCTCGGGTTTTCCTTTTCTAATATTCATAAGTTTCTATTTTAATGGCTAAATAGCTTTAAAAAACAGTTGTTTTAGTAAATTATTTAGCAAATATACAATACTGATAAACTAACTAAATAATATTCAATTCATTTTCACAAAAAAGCCGATATTTGTGACTTCAAAACAACTATAACGATTTCGTAATGGAAGAACACAACAAGACACTAGGAGAGTTTATTATCGAAAACCAAAATGCTTTTCAATATTCGTCAGGCGAATTATCCCGAATTATTAACTCCATCCGATTGGCCGCCAAGGTGGTTAATTACAAAGTAAATAAAGCAGGTTTGGTAGATATTGTAGGCGCTGCTGGTGAACAAAATATACAAGGAGAAGACCAACAAAAACTCGATGTATATGCCAATGAGGTTTTTATTCAAACCTTAATCAATCGCGAAATCGTTTGTGGGATTGCTTCTGAAGAAAATGATGAGTTCATTACTGTTGAAGGGAGTGACCACAGCCATAACAACAAATATGTGGTACTGATGGATCCGCTAGATGGATCGTCAAACATAGACGTAAATGTTTCTGTGGGGACGATTTTTTCTGTTTTTAGAAGAATAACTCCAATAGGAACTCCAGTAACAATGGAAGATTTCTTGCAACCAGGAGTCAATCAAGTGGCTGCAGGATATGTGATTTACGGAACTTCGACCATGTTGGTGTACACGACAGGACATGGAGTAAACGGATTTACGTTGAACCCTGCCATCGGAACATTCTATTTATCACACCCCAATATGCAATTTTCTAAAGATGGAAACATTTACTCTATCAACGAAGGAAATTATGTTCATTTTCCTCAAGGTGTAAAAGATTATATAAAATATTGTCAGTTAGAAGAAGCAGATCGACCGTATACTTCTCGTTATATTGGTAGTTTGGTTTCGGATATTCATAGAAACATGATAAAAGGCGGTATCTATATTTATCCAACCAGTACCAAATCTCCAAAAGGGAAATTACGTTTGTTGTACGAATGTAACCCAATGGCATTTATTGCAGAACAAGCCGGCGGAAAAGCTTCGGATGGATTGAATAGAATCATGGAAATTCAGCCAACAGAATTACACGAAAGAGTGCCTTTCTTTTGCGGAAGCTATAACATGGTCGAAAAAGCAGAAGAGTTTATGCATAAAGCCAAATTGAGTAAATACTAAAGAAAACCTCAAAAAACTCCCCAGCCCTCTTTTTTGTAGAGGGCTAGGAAGCGGTTTAGGGTCTGTTAAAAATAACTTCGCCAATTGTACCATTTATTTCTTAACAGACCCTTATTTATTCATATTGCGCATTTCGTAAACAAAAGTGTCTAGATCGGCTTTGTTGTCTACCAACTCTAATGCTTTGTTCACAATAAAAGTGACATTGCTTGGTGTAAAACCTAAGGCAATACCAAGTTTGATAAGCAAGGTTTCCTGCGTGTCTCCCAAATGATGATCGACATGTACCATTTTTACTAAATCGTACAATCGCTCCAATCGCTGTATGTATAAATACGGAGGATTGATAGGGTATTTTAATGGGTTTTCTAGAATTTCGTCATATTCGGCTTTTGAGATTTCAAGGTTTGTGGCTAGTTTGTCTAAAAACGCCTTTTCTTCTGGTGTCGATTTTCCATCGGCTAATGCTACACGAACGATCGCGGAAAAGTGACCTTTGTTTTTGGCCTTAAATTCGCTATCAAATAAATCTGAGAATGACATAATATTTGTTTTTTTGTTTCAAAATAAAGATAATTCTTTTTTTAAATTGGATTGATTTCTACTTGTTAAATTTTATTTAAAATCAGTAGCAGGACAATGGTGTTTTCTGCAATGATTTCTATTTGCTAATCCATCATTTTCAAAAATAATCGTAAGTTTACAGACCTTAACTTAATATATTTAGCAATGTCAGAATTTTGGATTTATTTTCAAATTGGTTTAAAACACGTTTTAGATATTCATGCCTACGATCACGTTCTGTTTTTAATAGCATTAGCCGTCCCGTTTTCTTTTAGTGATTGGAAACGAATTGTGCTTTTAGTAACACTTTTTACTATTGGACATACTCTTGCCTTGTTGCTCTCGATATTTGGAGTAATTGCTGTAAAGGTAGCTATTGTCGAGTTGCTCATTCCAATAACGATACTAATAACGGCGCTTTTTAATCTTTTTACAGCAGGGAAATCGAATAAAAAAGAAAGCATTAATCTGATATTTTTTATAGCATTATTCTTCGGTATTATTCATGGTTTGGGCTTCTCTAATTATTTCAAAGCTTTGTTAGGTGGGAGTGCTACTTCAAAATTGATTCCGCTGGGAGAGTTTGCTTTAGGGATAGAAGCTGCTCAAATTATGGTTGTTTTTGTTGTTTTGGTGCTGTCTTATATTATACAAACTGTTTTTAGATTTTCTAGGCGAGATTGGACTTTGGTAATGTCGGCTTTTATAATAGGAGTAGTGGTGCCAATGATTGTTGAAAACGAAATCTGGAAAAGATAGAAAAATGAATCCAAGAAAATTAAATAAATACGACAAAGCCTATCTTCGGATAGCTACAGAATGGGGGCTTTTGTCCTATTGCAAACGCAGGCAAGTGGGTGCCATTATTGTAAAAGACAGAATGATTATTTCTGATGGTTACAACGGAACGCCATCGGGTTTCGAAAATTGTTGCGAAGACGAATTGGGCTTAACCCGTTGGGATGTTTTGCATGCCGAAGCCAATGCCATTCTAAAAGTAGCACGCTCTACACAATCTTGTGAAGGAGCCACCCTATATATTACCCTTTCCCCTTGCAAAGAATGTAGTAAACTCATTTATCAATCGGGAATAAAAAGAGTAGTCTACCATCAGGGGTATCGTGACGATTCTGGAATTCAATTTTTGATAAAAGCGGGAGTAGAAGTAGAACAAATTACT
>JAYVGE010000253.1:0-3560 GCA_043772515.1 Flavobacterium sp.
CAGTCTGAAAAGTTACGATGCTCTACACTTCCGTTTAAAAGTGCTTTTGTATTGTATTTTGTATCTGTTAATGTATTATTTCTAAAAAGAAATTTTTCATTTGTTAAATCAATAATTGTTCGCTCGTTCAGCTCATAATCTACGTTCAAATACGGAATAGTCACACCAGCGTTATCCACATAAAGACGACCATTAATATCTGGTTTTTTCAAATTACCAACAATTGAAGAATTGCCGGATACAAATCCTCTAATATTCGAGAGCACTTCTCCTCCAATCGGACCTAATATTCCTAAATTGAATTTATCCAATTTTAAATTCAAATCCAAAAGGGTCTCATTATTGACGATTTCAAAATTACCGTCTAATCCCAAAGATTGTAAATTTTCGTTTTCTAAAGAGGAATTAATGGCAAATTTTCTAAAACTTTCGTCACCTTCAATTTCAAAATTAAGAGTTCCTAATGCTGTTTTATTCAGATTTAAATGATCAATAATAACAGAAGCCGTAGGCTGAAAAACAGCTTTGTCTTGTTTAAAATTAACCTCTCCATTCAAATTTCCATCAAAAACAAATTTGGCATTTTCGGGAGTAATTTTATTTATATCTACATCTTTAAACTTCAATTTTAAATCTTTGTAGGAACGCCCTTGTGTCTCTCCTGATAAGGCTATCATTTGATTTTCATGAGATAAAACAATATTATCTATCCTAAAATCCTTAAAAGTCTTGTCGAAAACAATTTGGTTGTCTGGTGTATTCTTTTCGTTTAAGAACCATAAATAATCTTTGAATTGAATTTCTGATTTACTAATTCCAAGCACATTATTATTATCTTTATTAATAGTATGGTATAAATCGAAATCGAAACGATCTTCTCCTTTTGCTCCTCCTTTGAACTCTGAACGAATAAACAGAGTATCTTTTGAAGTTACATTTATCAAACTAAAATCACGAATTTTATACTGTTTGGTTTTAATACTGTCTAACTCTACGAAAGCATTAAAAAGTGGATTTTTATTATCTATTGCGATTCTAATATTATCAAAAGTGGCTTCGGAAGCACTAATTTTTGGGGAATTGAAATTGAGTTTAAACTCATTATTATCCGAATTTATGATTCCCTTGACAACCGTATTGCTAGCAATAGCAATTTCTGGATAAAAAATTTCGACAATTTTATTATAAATAGCAAAATCAAATTTAAGAAACTGACCTTTCTTTACTTTAGTAGGTTTGTAATTGGTGTAAAGACTCCCGAGAGAATTCGTTATCAAATTCTTTAATTGGTTGAACTGAAATTTACCCACAATTTCACCATCTGCAATATCAGGAGAATGTACATTTATTGTTCGTACTCGATTGGCATCGAAACTAGAATTAACATCATAATCATCAAACAAATACGTGTCTTTTGTGTTTTGGTACGATACCTTGAGAATATGTATATTTCCTTGAAGATTTTCGAGAGAATTACCCGAGACTTTAACCACAACATCTCCTTTGAAAAGAGACGTTTTATCTGTCATAAAATGCAACTTATGTAAATCTGAATTTTCTACATTAATATGAAAATCATATTCACTATTTCGCCTTCTTAAATCGACCAATCCGTCAAAATTCATACTCAGATTAGGATCACTTACAGAAACCTGTCCTTTATAAATGGCTCTATCAAAAGTACCATTGACAACAACATTCGAATAGTTATAGCTATTATAATCGATTTTGGTAATGTCTCCTTTTATGGTTGTATTCAAGTATTTTTCCAAAAAACCTTTGCCGATTACATCAATATCCAAACTTACTTTTTTCAACTCTTTCTGTCCTATCAAAGTACCCAAATCAAAATTTTCTAAAACTACATTTCCTTCATAAGAAGCTTTTTGTGTAGAGTCAAAATCTTTCATTTTTAGATTGGTATGCATTTTACCCAATTGAGTATCCATTGCAAAATCGGCATTTAGTGCAGTTGTGGTAACTTGTGCATTTCCGATAAGAGAAAATGTACCTAACTTTTTTAAGACAACTGGCAATTTTTTTCCCAAAACATTAGGAAGTATCACCACTAGATTATCATAACTAGAAGAAAGTTGCTTAAATTTTGCATTCATAGCAAACTTTTGTTCCTTTTTGGGAAAAAGATTTTTAAAATTGATGTCGCCAACAATTTTAGATTTTCGGGAATCTATTACTTTCAAATGGGTTAATCTTAAATCATTTAAGGTTCCTTTGATCTTTGCTTTGGTATAAAAATGCTGATTTTTTCCTAATTCATTATAAAAATAACGAATATCATTAGATGCCAAAGAGGAGGATTCGATAACCACATCGAACTGAACTTTATTTGTAAAATCTAAAAAATCTTCTATTTTGTAATTTAGAATAACACTACCCTTCAAATTCGATTCTTTGGTAACCAAATCAAGATGCTCCATTTTGATATACTTTTTGGTATACGCAAAATTAGCCGTTAGATTTTCTACAAATAATCCACGATGATCTAGAAAAGACATTTTATCAATAACTGTGGTCACGTCGGGACCATAAACTTTAAAATTTGTCAAAGAAGCATTTAGTTTTTCAAAGTCAACATCTTTTGGGTTTTCCCGATTCTCATCGGTTAAAATAAAATGCCCATTAGACAAGTACATTTTTTTTGCTTTTAATAAAAAATGTTTATTTGAAGATTTTTTACTAGTTCCGAATGCGTCTATAAAATAATCTAGGTTGGTTTTTTTCTCTTTTCTATAAGTTTTGAGATTAAAAAGCAGACCGTCTAACTTGATATTCCCAAAGATTAAATCCCCATCTAACATTTTCTTACCATCCAAAATATTGGTTTTAATAATTCCTGTATAAATTAAAGTGTCCTTGTGATGGTCCAGAATTAGGACTTTTTTTAGCTTAACGCCACCAAATATAGATACTGCAATTTCATCTACAGCAATATTAGTTCCGAAATCTTCATTTATACTTTGGGCAAAATAACGCGCTATCTTGGTCTGAACAGAAGGGAGCGTTAGTGCAATGGCAAGGACTAACAACAACAAGATCAATCCAAGAAGGCTGCGGAATATTATTTTTCTAGTTTTTTTGATGCTATTTTATTTTAAATATTTTCTTAAATTCAATTTTGTCCTTTATCCCCGCTATCCCCGCCGTTTTTATTTTTTTCGAATAAGTGTTCGGGTCTGTTTGATTTAATAAAAAATCGTTAATTTTGACACCGACGTAAAATTAAAGTTTTTTATGGCGATTTGTCAAATATAATTCAAAATTTGTGCCTTTTTATGCAAAATTCCGAGGTTTTTATTCTTGCCATCGAAAGTTCCTGCGATGATACGGCAGCTGCCGTTTTACAGAACGACAAAGTACTATCCAACGTTGTCGCTAACCAGCTCATTCATACGCAATACGGTGGCGTAGTTCCTGAACTTGCTTCACGTGCGCACCAACAAAATATTGTACCTGTGATTGATGCCGCTTTACGCAAGGCAAATATACAAAAAGAACAACTATCGGCAATTGCTTTTACACAAGGTCCTGGTCTCATGGGA
>JAYVGE010000254.1:0-8766 GCA_043772515.1 Flavobacterium sp.
CGCCAATTTTATCTAAAGATTTAGCTATAAAAGCCGAATTCGTATCTATAATCTGACCTATTAAAATCTCATCTCCTATTGTAATTATAGTCGCCTTCATAAACTTATAAATTTTTAATCTTATCCATTAATAACCAATCAAATACTACTCATACTAAACCAATTACAATATAACCCAACTTATTTAAACTCACCTCCAGTCCCTAACAAAAAAGAGAGAAACAATTGGGCTATATTATATTTGAACTTGACATTATTAGCTTTAAAAAAAACGAACTACAAAAAAAATCAGGATACAAAAACAAATACTGTTTCAACCCTGATTTTTTAAAATTGTTTGCCTCTGTTTTTTTTTGTTAAAAGGTCTAAATATCGAAATCTTTTTTTATTTCTTTAATCGCTTCTTTTACTTGACTTTTCACACTCTTAAATGTTTCTTTTATTTCTTTCTTTTTACCTTCGGTTTTTGTCCAAGCTTCTATTTGCAGAATTTCTTCAAAAGCCACATTCATTCCCAGCAAATCAAAAGTAGGCTTAATTTTATGCGCATAAGCGTAAGCCAACTTATAATCTTTGGTCGCTATTCCTTCTTTTATTTGTTTTAAATCTTCGGGAACTTCGGTAACGAATAAACGAAGTATTTGATTGACAAATTCAGGATCATTATCTGAAATCGCATACACTTTGGAAAGGTTGTATTTTAAAGCCATTATTTTACTTGTATTCTAAATAGTTGTTGTTTTTCAAGAAACCCCACCAAAACGTCATCTGGCTTTACAGCTGCAACTCCTGCCGGTGTTCCAGTAAAAATAATATCTCCAATTTTTAATGTAAAATACCTAGAAACATAAGAGATAAGCTCGTCTATTTTCCACAACATCAAACTAGAATTACCTTTTTGCACCGTTTTGTCATTATTGGTTAATTCAAATGTAAGATTTTCTAATGAATCAAATTGTTTTTTTTTCAAAAAATCACCAATTACTGCAGAGCCGTCAAATGCCTTTGCTTTTTCCCAAGGCAAACCTTTTACTTTTAGTTTTTCTTGCAAATCTCGCGCAGTAAAATCGATTCCAACACTTATTTCGTCATAATATTTAGAAGCAAACTTAGCATCAATATATTTTCCTACTTTAGAAATTTTGACAATAATTTCAAGCTCATGTTGCACATCCTCTGAAAATTCTGGGATCACAAAAGGATGTTGTTTCAACAGAACAGCCGAATCAGGCTTCAAGAAAACAACCGGCTCTGCTGGTCGTTCGTTCTTTAATTCTTCTATGTGATTGGAATAATTCCTACCGATGCATATGATTTTCATTTCTTCTTGATTTCAGATTTTTGATTTCAGCTTGCAACCTAAAATCTATTTTGTGTTTAATTTCCTCAATTTAATAGCCGTCAAGACTTTTTTGGTATAAAGCGGAAAATCTGCATTTTGCATCCAACTAAAATAACCTGGCTCCGAATCTAGAATTTTATTCACTTTAACTCCTTTGTGTTTTCCGAAGGCAAAAATTTCGTCATCATCTGCATCAAAAGCGATCATCCCAGCAAAATCGGCAATTTTCTTTCTTGTCGTAAATTCCGACAAAGATTTTATATCATTTTCTAATTCTGGATAACGATCTAATTGCGCTTTTAGAATTTCGTATGTCGCCATCGTATCTGCTTCTGCAGAATGGGCATTCTCTAAACTTTTGCCACAATAAAATTTTAATGCCGCACTTAGCGTTCGCTCTTCCATTTTATGAAAAACAGTCTGAACATCTACAGAAACTCTTCCTTTCATGTCAAAATCTACCCCAGCTCGCAACAATTCTTCGGCCAATAACGGAATATCAAATCGATCGGAATTAAAACCTGCCAAATCACTGTCTTTTATCATGGTATAAACCTGCGCAGCCAGTTCATTAAATGTCGGTTCTTTGGCAACTTTCTCATCACTAATTCCGTGAATAGCTGTTGACTGTGGCGGAATCGGCATCGAAGGATTAACCAACCACGTTTTACTTTCTTTGTTTCCGTTTGGAAAAATTTTGAATACTGATATTTCTACGATTCTATCTTTTGCTACATCTATTCCTGTTGTTTCAAGGTCGAAAAAGCAAATTGGTCTATTGAGTTTGAGTTCCATTTTAATATTTTATAATTTCACAAATGTAAAGATTTAATTTAGTTTACGTTTCATGGTTTAACATTTCTCAGGACAAACTCCTTTAAAAAAGTTTTAGCCACGAATTTCAAGAAAGTGGCTTTGCAACCTTCCTTAAATTCGCGGCTTCTTTTTTTCTGCTTTTAAGGGATTTTGTCCTGAACATTTCTAAAAAAAAAGAAAACCCTTTCGAAGTTTTACACTCCAAAAGGGTTTCTGTTTATAATTGAAATAAGATTAAAAATCTCTGTTTACATCAAATGCTTCAAGATATTCTGCAACGCGTTTTACAAAACTACCACCTAATGCTCCGTCTACAACACGGTGATCATAACTGTGTGATAAGAACATTTTTTGGCGAATTCCTATAAAATCTCCTTCGGGAGTTTCTATAACTGCTGGCACTTTACGAATCGCACCAAGAGCCAAAATTCCTACTTGCGGTTGGTTGATAATTGGAGTCCCGAAAACGCTTCCAAAAGTCCCTACATTGGTTACAGTATAAGTTCCTCCTTGTGTATCGTCTGGTTTTAATTTTCCTGCTTTGGCACGACCTCCCAAATCATTAACCGCTTTTGCCATTCCAACCAAATTGAGTTGATCAGCATTTTTTATAACAGGAACAATTAAGTTTCCGTTTGGCAAAGCTGCTGCCATCCCTAAATTGATGTTTTTCTTTTTGATGATAAAATCGCCATCAACAGAAATATTCATTCCAGGAAAATCTTTCAATGCTTTTGCCACAGCTTCCATCATAATTGGGGTAAAAGTTAACTTTTCGCCTTCGCGTTTTTCAAAAGCTGTTTTTACCTTATCTCTCCATTTTACAATATTGGTTACATCAACTTCTATAAACGATTGTACGTGTGCCGAAGTTTGTACAGACGCCACCATATAGCCAGAAATCAGCTTTCGCATTCTGTCCATTTCAACAATTTCGTCTCCTCCGTTTACAGAAACTGGAGTTACTTTTTGAGCTACTGGAGCTGGAACCGAAACCATTTTTGACACTTCAACTACTTTTACAGGAGCAACTATTGGGTGATTTTCTCGGTTTTTTATGTAATTTAAAATATCCTCTTTGGTTACACGTCCTTCTTTTCCAGAACCCGAAATATTTTCTAATTCCGTTATCGAAACACCTTCTTCTTTAGCAATATTCTTAACTAAAGGAGAAAAGAATTTATCAGAATCGCTAAAATTTACAGGAGCAGCAACTGCTTCTTTGGTAGTTTCAATAGTTTTTTCGACAGCCAAAACTGATGCCGTAGCAACAACTTCTTCGGTTGCGTTTGTTGCAACTGCGCCACCTTCGGTTTCTATTATAGCAATGGTTTGTCCTACTTGAACCAAATCGTCTTTGCCAAATAATTTTTCGACCAAAATACCCGTAACTTCCGAGGGAACTTCAGAATCTACTTTGTCTGTAGCAATTTCTAGAACCGCTTCATCTGCTTCGATTTTGTCTCCTACTTCTTTTAACCAGTTGGTAATGGTTGCTTCTGCAACACTTTCTCCCATTTTTGGAAGCTTTAATTCAAATCTTGCCATATTATTAACCTAAAAGGTGATATTGATTTTCAGTTTGCGAAATTACTAAATATTCTGAATATAAATTACATTAAATGTAATTTTTACACGATTCTTACAACCTCTCCTCTTTCGTTACTAGTATTACTTCCAATAATAAAAGTAGTATACTTGGGTAAAATTTTAAACGTTAGCCCTTTGTTTTTTAAAGACTCTAACATTGCTATACAATCTTTGAAAGAAATAAATTGATTGTCCAAAACAATCTCTGTCCCTATCTCTTTTGAAAACAAGCACGAATTTACCATTTTTTCTGTTTTTAGAGCGATAAAAGAAACTTTTTTTTGCAAAACAGATGCCAACGTTGTAACCAATTTATCATTCGAAGAATACAAAAAATAACCTTTGGGCGGGCTTTGGATTCTTGTTTTCCCCTGTAACATTTTTAGAAAAGCAAAGAAAAGGATTCCGATTTGCATAAAAACAGTGAAAACAATCGACACCTTAAAATGTTTTTTGTAAAAGAAATTCATTGCCTCTTCAAAACGTTTCCTGTACATCTTATCTTTCATGGTACTCTCTCCTTTGTAATGTATCACGGTTGTTTCATGATAATAATAATTAGAGAACCCTTTTTGCAAAACCTGATACGACAAATCGATGTCGTCGGAATACATAAAACAATTCTCGTCGAAACCTCCCACTTCGAGATACAAACTACGTTTCATAATCATAAAGGCCCCGACGAGAATAGCTACCTTTCCTGTTTCATTTTCATTTAAATGCTGTGCGTAATATCGATTAAATAAAGACTCTTTTGGAAACAAGGTGTACAAACCTGTAATCTTGGTAAAAGCAACCCACGGAGTCGGAACACCTCGCTTGCTTTCGGGAAGAAAATTACCTGTCCCATCGATGAGTTTACACCCAACAATTCCTAAATCGGTTTGTTTTTGAGCAAAAGCCAACACCTTTACAAAAGTATCTTCGGCGACCACCGTATCGGGATTAAGAATACAAAGATACGCTCCCTGAGCCTGTGCCACGCCACAATTATTACCTTTTGGAAACCCTAAATTTTCTTTGTTTTGAATGAGTTTTATGCTCGGAAAACGATCCTGCATCATGGCGCAACTGTCGTCAAGTGAATTATTGTCGACCACAATAATCTCGCCATCAATATTTTCTAAAGCGCTTTGCACACTTAGCACGCAAAGCTCTAAAAAATAACGCACGTTGTAGTTCAGAATGATAACAGATAATTGCATTGGACAAATATAATTGGAAAATTTACCAATGAAAAAAGAATTAGGTAATTATGTTAAAATCTTTTTCTAATTCTTTTGTTAGAATAGATTTCTAACATTTATACTCCCAGTTGTTACAATATCTAGCAGCTATTAATTAGCTAATTATAAATACTTAAAAATCAAAAAAACAACACTTATACAACTTTAAGAAACAAATAAAATCGATGCATAAACTACAAACCTAGAAGTAAGAATATGCTATAAAAGAACATTTTAAAAACCGCAAATCCACACATACATTCCGACCATCTCTTCGGATCATTAGGTTTCTTATAATATATTGCGATTTTGATGTCTTCCGATTTTTATTACTGTTGATAAAAAACACATTTTAGAATCCAAATACACAAAAACATTCCCTTTTTTAGTCTCTATTTTCGAGATAACTTGTAACAAAAGATTACTTTTGCAAAAAAGTTATATTCGCAACGAACTCATAACTACTAACTTTTAACTCCTAATAGAATAGTGAATTACCTATCTGTAGAAAATATATCCAAGTCATTTGGCGAAAGAACCTTATTTGACAATATCTCATTTGGAATCAATAAAGATCAAAAAATCGCTTTTATTGCCAAAAATGGCTCTGGAAAAACGACTATTATGAGCATCATTAATGGTCTAGACGAACCCGATACTGGACAAGTGGTTTTGAGAAAAGGCATAAAAATGGCTTTTCTTTCGCAAAATAATAATTTGCAAGACGAGCTAACGATTGAAGAAAGCATTTTTGCATCGGATAACGAAACTTTGAAAGTAATTGAAGCCTATGAAAAAGCACTAGAAAATCCTGAAGATGAGGAAGCCTATCAAAAAGCTTTTGATGGAATGGATCAGCATAATGCTTGGGATTTTGAAACCCAATACAAACAAATTTTATTTAAATTGAAACTGGAAGATTTTAAACTTAAAGTAAAAAATCTTTCGGGCGGACAGAAAAAACGATTGTCTCTAGCGATTATTTTAATAAATCGCCCCGATTTATTGATTCTAGACGAACCTACCAATCACCTAGATTTAGAAATGATAGAATGGCTAGAAAGTTATTTTACCAAAGAAAACATCACCTTATTTATGGTTACGCACGACCGTTTCTTTTTGGAGCGTGTTTGCAACGAAATAATAGAACTCGACAACGGTAAATTGTACCAATACAAAGGGAATTATTCTTATTATTTAGAGAAAAAAGAGGAACGCATTGCCTCAGAAAATTCTAGTGTCGACAAAGCCCAAAACTTATTTGTAAAAGAATTGGAGTGGATGCGTCGTCAGCCAAAGGCAAGAACGACCAAATCAAAATCGCGTCAGGATGATTTTTACGATATTAAAGAAAAAGCACAAAGTCGCCGCCGCGAAAATAAAGTGGAACTAGAGATTAATATGGAACGGATGGGAAGCAAGATTATCGAGCTACACAAGGTTTCCAAAAAATTTAAAGACCACATTATTATGGATAATTTTAGTTTCGATTTTCAACGAGGAGAACGCATCGGAATTATTGGTAAAAACGGAACCGGAAAATCGACTTTTCTGAACCTTCTAACTGGTACGCTACCACTAGATTCTGGAAAAGTAGTGATTGGCGAAACCATAAAAGTAGGTTATTACACCCAAAGCGGAATCAATCCAAAACCGGGACAGCGTGTTATAGATGTGATTAAAGAATACGGAGAATTTATTCCGTTGATGAAAGGAAAATTAATTTCGGCCTCACAGTTGCTGGAGCGCTTCTTATTTGATGCTAAAAAACAATACGATTTTGTAGACCGCTTGAGTGGTGGCGAATTGAAACGACTGTATTTATGTACTGTTTTGATCCAGAATCCGAACTTTTTGATTCTCGATGAGCCGACCAATGATTTAGATATTGTAACCTTGAATGTTCTAGAAAGTTTTCTTTTGGATTATCCAGGATGCTTACTGGTTGTTTCGCACGACAGGTACTTTATGGATAAAATTGTAGATCACTTATTCATTTTTAGAGGACAAGGTGTTGTTGAAGATTTTCCAGGAAATTATTCCGATTTTAGAGCCTACGAAGACAGTGCCGATGTCGCTCAAAAGGAAGAAAACAAAGCCGAAAAGAAAGATTGGAAACAAAACAACCCAACGGGTAATTTGACTTTCAACGAGCAAAAAGAGTTTCAAAAAATCGAGAGAGAAATCAAGGATTTGGAAGTTCAAAAAATAGCAATAGAACAATTATTTTCGGAAGGAAAAGTCGCAGATGAAGCTGTTTTGACCAAAGCAAAAGAACTAGAAAATATTATTTCTAAAATTGAAGAAAAAGAAGAACGATGGTTCGAGCTTTCGGCAAAGATAGAAGGATAACACCATTTCTAACAAAACCACAACAAAATTAAATCCTGTTGTGGTTTTTTTATTTTATTAATAATTTTCTTAATTAAAAACGATCAACTATTCAATCGAAATCAAAACCTGAACATACTATTTGTACGTAAAAAAACAAATTATCTCAATAAAGCAAGCTAAAGATGTTTTAGAAAGTACGAAATAATTTTTTCATTCTCTTGTTGTAGTAATTGCTCTTCTGGTTTAAAAAGGGAACCATCAAAGTACCTAGCTTCTGTTCCAGAACCATCAGGGCTTCCATGGTCTGCATCGATAGATTCCCGCCACCTCTCTGCGTGAGTCCTCCATTCTTGTTTGTCTACAAGCTCGGGTGCCGTGAACCAGACGTTCCAATACAACGAATTACCTGACTGTAATAAATTCCCAGAAACTAGATTAAAAATTTCCATAACCAGTTCGTTAAAATCATCAACAATTAAATCACCCGTCTTTCTGATGGGACCAATCTGTACTTCTAGATTTCCAACCGCCCAAGCTTCAGGATGCTTTGCAAAGTCGGGACTTTTAAACACCGTGCTTTCGCCAGTCTGAATTGGAAAAATCGGTTGATTGGGCATACTCGACTTATGAGTCGTGACAATAATCGCATTTGCTTTGTTTGAAGGAAAAGGATGTCCGCTATTTTTAAACTTTTGCCATAAAAACTTAACAAGCGGTTTTTGATGTGCACTCGGACTAAACCAAACCTTACCCACAACACTCATATCGGCTGCAAGCGTCCTATTTGTTTCATCAACCCAACCCCGTTGTCCTGTAACGGTAACCTCTACATTCATACTTCCAAAAGAAGGGGAACAAACACCTTGTTGAGGACATATAATCGAGTATACTCTTCCTGTATTGGTATAACCGAGCCTAGAAATGTAGGGAGCAAACATTTGAAAACACCTAGAAGAAGGTTTCCCTATAATGGTCTCCCAACTAAACTCTGGCCATTTTACTGCCTGCTGGCGTTCTAATAAATCAATATTGTCCATGTTATCTAACAAAGGCAACGATGAAAGATCTGGATTTGGATAAGCAAAAGCGGGATTTGACTCGGAGAATCCACCCACCCATCCTGGCACTACTTCTGAATTGTTTACAGATTTCATAAAATTTTATTTACACATTATGTATTGAATCAATACAACTCAAAGTTGGGCAATTGATTTACTTAATGTCAAAAAAATGGTATGTAAGTCCAATATTTAGTCACAAAAGAGCAAAATAGGTGAATAAGCTAAAGCAAAAGTACGCCTTCGAATAGTGACGGGATGACAGTTAAATTCAATTTAAGCTTTTATCAAAGGGGTCTCATGTTATACCAAACCTAATTATAATACAACCCAATCCCTCCTCTATCGAAAAGAGAAAACCTGAGGTGAGGAGAAAAAAGTCAGACTATATTGTAATTGC
>JAYVGE010000255.1:0-3553 GCA_043772515.1 Flavobacterium sp.
CTATAGATGGACTATCAATTACAACTTTGTCATTATGTATGATCAAAGTGTTT
This sequence comes from Flavobacterium sp., assembly GCA_043772515.1. Lineage (GTDB taxonomy): Bacteria > Bacteroidota > Bacteroidia > Flavobacteriales > Flavobacteriaceae > Flavobacterium. The sequence continues at coordinate 54 of JAYVGE010000255.1, forward strand.
GCTGTACCAAGGTCTATCGCAATATCCTCAGTCATGAAATCAAAAAAACCCATAAGCTTTTTAGGAGTTATTTATTTATAAATTATTTACGTACAAAGTTAAACAAATTAATGTTTAAAATGGCGAGTTCCAGTAAATACCATTGCAAGTTTGTTTTCATTGCAATAATTAATACTTAATTCGTCTTTTATTGATCCTCCGGGTTGTATTACCGCAGTAATTCCAGCTTCTTTTGCCAATGCAACGCAATCTGGGAAAGGGAAAAACGCATCACTAGCCATGGAGGCTCCTTTTAAATCAAAATTAAAATTCTTTGCTTTTTCTATAGCTTGGAGTAAGGCATCAACACGAGAGGTTTGTCCTGTTCCAGAAGCAATAAGCGTGCCGTTTTTTGCAAAAACAATGGTATTCGATTTGGTGTTTTTACATATTTTAGAAGCAAAAATCAAATCCTTTATTTCTTCTTTTGTTGGAGCAGTTGTGGTTACGGTTCTTAAATTCTCTGCTGCATCGGTAAGACTATTTCTTTCCTGAACTAAAATTCCGTTTAAGCACGTTCTAACTTGTTTTAGCGGCAAGTCAACTTCGTTTTGAACTAGAATAATCCTGTTTTTCTTTTCTTGCAAAATGATAATCGCTTCGGCATCATAACTTGGTGCAATTATAACTTCGCAAAAAAGTTTGTTTATTTCGGTAGCAGTAGCCACGTCTATAGTTGTATTTGCGATTAGCACACCTCCAAAAGCAGAGGTTGGATCACAAGCCAATGCTACGTTGTAAGCTTCGCTAATGGTTGTTCGTGTTGCTAATCCGCAAGCGTTATTGTGCTTTAAAATAGCAAAAGTGGGACCGTCATTTTTAAATTCAGCAATCAAATTGACAGCAGCATCTACATCAAGTAAATTGTTGTAAGACAATTCTTTTCCATGAATTTTATCAAACATTGCCTCGAAATCCCCAAAGAAAAAACCTTTTTGATGTGGGTTTTCTCCATATCGCAATACTTGTCCATTAGCAATACTTTCTTTGTATATCGTTTCGTCTGTGTTGAAATAATTAAAAATAGCCGCATCGTAATGAGACGAAACATGAAAAGCCTTTGTAGCTAATAATTTTCTGTCTTCAATCGTTGTTGCTCCATTTTGGTTGGTTATCGTTTCTAACAAAGGGGCATATTGATCTACTGAGGCTACAATTACAGTGTCTTTGAAATTTTTTGCAGCAGCACGAATCAAAGAAATACCGCCAATATCAATTTTCTCGATAATATCCTCTTCACTTGCTCCCAATGCAACTGTTTTTTCAAAAGGATACAAGTCTACAATCACTAAATCTAGCTGCGGAATATTGTACTCTTGCATTTGTTGTACATCGCTTTCATTGTCCTGACGGTTTAAGATTCCTCCAAAAACTTTAGGATGCAATGTCTTTACCCTTCCTCCAAGAATAGATGGGTACGAAGTAACTTCTTCTACTGGAATTACGGGAATACCAAGATTTTTTATAAAATCCTCTGTCCCTCCAGTAGAATAAAATACTACATTTTGTTCGTGTAATTTTCTAACAATTGGCTCCAGTCCTTCTTTTGAAAAAACTGAAATTAATGCAGATTGAATTGTTTTTGTTGTGTTCATCGAGTAGTTATAATTGTAAAGTGCAAAAATAGTTTTTTTTGATTATATAATTCAATGAAGTGTGTAACATTTTGTTAAAATATTAGTCCAATTGGAGGTATTGATTTTATTAGGTTATTGAATATAATTTATAGAATTTTACTTTAACAAAATTTTGAACGTATGTTGGTCTATCTTCGATTACTAAAAGAGAGTTTCGGTTTTGCTATGAATGCTTTGCGAAGTAATAAATTAAGAACTTTACTCTCCTTATTGGGGGTCACCATCGGCATATTTTCTATCATTGCGGTACTTGCTGCGGTAGACTCTTTGGATGTCAAAATAAAAAAAGATTTGAGTAGTCTAGATAAAAACAGTATTTATTTGATGCGATTTTCTTTTGGCCCCTCGGATGTTCCGAAGTGGAAACGCGAACAATTTCCCGATGTAAAATATGAAGAATATGAGTTTATTCGTAAATCTGTGCAAGGTGTAGACAAAATGGCCTTCAATTTATTTACCAATAATGAGTCGGTAAAGTTTGAAGAGAAATCGGTTAGTTCTGCCAGTATTGTTCCTACAACTAATGAATTTGAAAATATTGAAGGCGTTGAGATTGATAATGGACGCTTTTTTAACGAATCCGAATCCAATTCTGGCGTACCTGTAGTTATTCTCGGCTACGAGGTAGCCAAAGGTCTTTTTGAAAATCTAGAGCATGCTCTTGGCAAAAAAATAAGGCTCTACGGCCAGCGTTTTACCGTTATTGGCATCATAAAAAAGCAAGGTTTTTCTACCATGGGAGATAGCAAAGACAACAGCATTTTTCTTCCCGTAAATTTTGTTAGAAAACTGTACGGAGAAAATAGTGAGAAATTTACGCCTGCCATACTCATAAAACCCCAAAACGGGATAGATTTAGTCGAATTTAAAGCAGAGTTAACACAAAAGTTACGTAGTTTTAGAGGTACAAAGAATGGAGAAATAGATACTTTTTTTATTAATGTTTTTTCTAGTTTTACCGATTTGATAGATGGAATTATTAGTCAGATGAATATTGTTGGCTGGATAATTAGTGGTTTTTCTCTTCTGGTCGGAGGTTTTGGCATTGCCAATATTATGTTTGTTTCGGTAAAGGAACGCACCAATTTAATAGGAATTCAGAAATCTTTGGGAGCCAAAAACAGGTTTATATTGTTCCAATTTTTATTCGAAGCGATTATACTTTCTGTAATTGGTGGAATAATAGGTCTACTATTGGTTTGGATTATCGCCCTTGTATTGACCAAAGTTCTCGATTTTGAGTTTGTCTTAGGAATGGGAAACATTCTTTTAGGAACAGGATTGGCTGCTTTTATCGGATTGATTTCTGGGATTTTACCCGCTGTTTCTGCTTCAAAGCTAGACCCTGTAGAGGCAATTAGAACGGGAATGTAAAATGGAAGCCTATCGGTTTCGAACCATGATAGAGATAAAATTACTATAAAAATGGCTAAACAGATTTTTTTTTATGATTATGATTTAAAAAAATAGCGAATTTACAACTTGAATCCGCCGACTAATTGAACTCGAGTTTTACGGAGATCCTTTTTTTATTTGTTGACTGAGTCGAAAACAACGAATAAAAAAAGGAACGTAAAATCCAACTCGGAGTTGCACAGCAGGGCAAACGCCTTTAACATTATTCGACACGAATTAGCACAAATTTTAAAAAATTAAATTTCACGAATTATGAAGTTTTGTGTCATTCAAAAAGTAATTATTCGTGTAAATTGGTGTAATTCGTGTCTAATACCAAACCTAATTATAATACAACCCAATCCCTCCTCTATCGAAAAGAGAAAACCTGAGGTGAGGAGAAAAAAGTCAGACTATATTGTAATTGCG
>JAYVGE010000256.1:0-3550 GCA_043772515.1 Flavobacterium sp.
GTTTTGTCAGAAATAATAATACCTGATCGGCATATTGATGCACACAATAGGGGAATGAAACATTACATAAAAACGGGGGAAGGACCTGTTTTAAATAAGCAATTTGAGATTACAGGACTCAATAGAAACGGAAACGAATTTCCCATAGAAATTGCCATACTTCCTGTAAAACAGAATGACGATTTTTTTTTCTGTTCCTTTATTCAGGATATTTCAGAAAGGAAAAAAGCAGAAGATAATCTAAAATCTCAAGAAGAAAAGTATCGAAATATTATTGCCAATATGAATTTGGGCCTAGTCGAAGTTGATACCAATGAAATTATTCAATTTGTTAATCAGAGTTTCTTGTCTATTTCGGGTTTTGAAAGAGAGGAACTCCTTGGTAAAAATGCGTTAGAACTTTTTATGTCTGAAGAAAACTCGGAGGTTATGAAATCTAAAAAAGCAATGCGACAAGATGGAATTTCGGATGTTTATCAAATACGGGTAAAAAACAAAAAAGGAGAATTAAGATGGTGGGCAATTGGTGGTGCACCAGAGTTTGATGATACAGGAAAATTAGTGGGCTCTATAGGAATACATCTTGATATAACCGAACAAAAGCAGCTCGAAATAGAACTCGAAAAAGCAAAAATAAAAGCGCAAGATGCATCAAAAGCCAAAGAAGCTTTTCTGGCCAATATGAGCCACGAAATTAGAACACCACTCAATGCAATTATTGGTTTCTTAAGAGAATTAGAAAAACAAGAAGTTACAGAACTTCAAAAAAAATATATAGAAAATAGCGCTATTGCCTCCAAACATCTATTGGCAATTATTAACAATATTTTAGATATTTCTAAGATAGAAGCAGGTGAGATGTCATTAGATTATGAAGACTTTGTTTTTGAAAACGTGGTAAACAATGTTGTCAGTGTACTTCAGTCCAAGGCAGAAGAAAAAGGATTGCATCTTACTGCGAATATATCAAAAGTGATTCACGAAGTTTTAAATGGAGATGCCTTACGTTTGGAACAAATTTTGTTTAATATTATAGGGAATGCATTAAAATTTACGCATCAAGGAAAAATTACGGTTACTTGTGATGTGATAAATGACACTAGTTCTTTTCAGGAATTAAGTATTGCAATTACCGATACAGGAATAGGTATAGACAAAAGGTTTCTGGATACTATTTTTAGCAAGTTTTCTCAAGAAGACAAAGCAATAACCAGAAAATTTGGAGGTACAGGTTTGGGAATGGCGATAACGTATGAATTTATTCAATTAATGAATGGAAAAATTGATATTGAAAGCGAAAAAAATAAAGGAACAACAATTAAGATTCGTCTCTGTTTTGATAAAGGCAGCAAAAAAAATGCAAATACAAATCATGTTAATGATGAGTTAGCTCGAATAGACAATATATCGATTTTGTTGGTAGAAGATAATAATTTGAATAGAATGGTTGCCCAAAATTCTTTGTCCTATTTCAATTGTAAAGTAACCGAAGCCACAAATGGAATCGTAGCTCTCGAAATTTTGAGAAAGCAACAGTTTGATATTATTCTAATGGACATTCAAATGCCAGAAATGGACGGTATTGAAGCTACAAAAAACATAAGAAATATACTCAAAATTACGACACCGATTATTGCATTAACGGCAAGTGCTTTTAAAAGTGAAATTGAACAATGTAGAGAAGCAGGAATGGATGATTATATAATGAAACCTTTTGATGAGAAAGCAATGATAGAAACAATCGCAAAACACGTTAGCAACATTCCGATTCTATCGAAGAATAATACCGAAAAGAATACTATTTCTAGCAAATTATACGATCTAAATTCGGTGTATGATTTAAGTCGAGGAGATGCAGGTTTTATCGATTCGATGATGCGAATTTTTGTAGAGCAAATAACGGCGATATTAAAAGATATCTCGCAGCAAATTGCCAATAATGATTTTATGGCAGTGAGTCAGTCGATTCACGAGATGAAGCCTAGTATTACCATTTTTGGTATAATTTCTATTGTCGACGATGTAAAAACTCTTGAAATATTGATTAGAGAGGCGCAAGACAAAGAGCAAATTATTTCTCTTTTCGAATCAATAAACAGCACATTGCAACAAGTCGTTGTTCAAATGCAGAAAAACGAACTTTGCCAGTAATAATTAGTAAGCTTTTTGGAGAAATTGTATCCTCGAATAAAATTATTTAGAGGTTATCCAAAAGAAGGAAATCTAATGTAAAGTTAATGCTTCAAAATAAATCGTACTATATACTTCACTATGTTTCTATTTTTATATTTCATAGGAGTTCAGTAAACTTCTTTTTTCCTCGTTCTTTTCCCTTGCGAGGCACAAAGCAAATCAATCTCGTTAAAAAATAGTTCAATAGCTCAGCTATTCAAAGTCAACGCTTCTGCTCGCTCATCCTTTGCTCAAAGGATGTCGTCTTGAAAAAGACCAAAATAACTTTATCAAATTTTGTATTATTTCAAAACCTTTACAAAGAGAATAGTATAAGACTGATACATCCAATAGCCACACAAAGCGGAATGTAAACACAATTGTCGTAGGTCGCAAATTGGGTGTTTTTTACTTTTTTTGTTATTCCAACGTAGTTAAAATCTCCGATAGCCCTTATAATGAAAAGGATTCCGATAAAGAGCATACTGTATTTAATGTGTTTTGTCTCAAAAAAAGTATCCAAAAAAATAATATTTCCTAATGTTAAAAATGCAAAAAAGAGTAGTACAAGTGCAACAATCAAAGTACTGATTCTGCTAGGTTCAAATGCTTTTTTACTTCCTTGAGGTAATTCGGGCAAAGCATTAGATAGTCCCCATTTTCCTCCAAAAGCCCAGTAAATGTGAATGCTAGACAAGAAAGTAAAAAGTAGCGTATTGGTTATTGTAAGTAGTACTGTCATGATTATTGATGTATTTGTTTTTCAACCTATAAGGATAAAAAACGATGTCTATTAGAATTGTTAATGTGTGTAACAGGTAGTTTTCGGTGTTATAAACTTTATTTTTTAATGGAGTTCATACTTTTCAAATATAAGATTTATTTTATGAAAAAAGCAAGTAGTACAGTGGTTTTTATAGTGTGTTTTGTTCTTTTACAACAGTTTACGGAATACTTTAGTGCTGAATAGTGCGATTCGGAAACAATTCTTTACTTTTGCAAAACAACATTATAATCATGTATAAATTATTATTACGTCCGATACTTTTTTGTTTTGATCCCGAGAAAGTACATTATTTTACCTTTGCATTAATCCGATTTTTGTCTAGTATACCTGGATTTCCCTCTGTTTTTAGATTTTTATACGAAGTCGATGATAAAAAGCTTGAAACGGAAGTTTTTGGTTTAAAGTTCAAAAATCCTGTTGGTTTAGCGGCTGGTTTCGACAAAGATGCCAAATTGTACAAAGAACTTTCTAATTTTGGTTTCGGATTTATAGAAATTGGGACTCTTACTCCAAAAGGACAAGAAGGAAATCCTAAAAAACGATTGTTTCGTCTTAGAGCAGATGCAGCAATCATTAATAGAATGGGATTTA
>JAYVGE010000257.1:0-8703 GCA_043772515.1 Flavobacterium sp.
GGAGATCAGCAGACCCCTGATGAATTGTCAGTGAAGATACAGGAAGATGTATTTGAGATAGAGAAACAATTACTCGACAGGAATAAATTACTTGATACAATTGCCAGTAAAGTTTTTAACATAGATTCATTACTAAAAACATACGAAGAAAATTTAAAAATTTCTGAAAATAATCTTGTAAAACTTCAATCTTCAATAGACTATGAGGAAGTAAGGAATTTCTTTATTGAAGTGCTAAATTCTAACAATTTTGAAAAATCTATATTATTAGAACGTATCACTAGTATTCAGTTAATTATTAGTGATATAGTAGTTAAAATTGAAGGTCTAAATTTATCTTTAAGTGAGATAAATACTAAATTGTCAAATTATACTATTACCAACGAGGAATACATTAAGAAAAAAGAACTGGTAAAGAACACTAAAAATTTAGCTTTAAGGATATATGATAATTATGAAAATTATATTCTATCAGAGTTTGGTATAGAACTCAATTGAAGCTTATTTTTATACACCTTTAATTAATGCTATTTACGAGAAAATAGATCCACATCCTGATTATAAGTCAATTGAATTTGAATGTGATTTTGCTGAAAATAAACCCCGTTTACAAATTTATACCTGGTCGTCTAATGAAAAAGGACAAAAAGTTAGATCTGTACCTTCTCTTTATTTTAGTACTGCTCAAGTAAATATTTTAAGTTTAAGTATTTTCTTAGCACGAGCATTAAAAACAAAGGATTATAATGGGGAACCTGTTGACTGTATTTTTATTGATGACCCAATTCAATCAATGGATAGCATTAATATTCTGTCTTTTATAGATTTATTTAGAGGTATTACTTTGTCTCTAGGAAAACAATTGATTGTATCAACCCACGAAGAGAACTTTCATTTATTACTAAAAAAGAAAATCCCATCAGATTTGTTTAAATCTAAATTTTTAGAGTTTGAGACTTTTGGAAAGTTGAAAACAAATTAATTAAATTTTAGCAGTTTTGCTAACTCCCTGCAATGAAAGAAATCGATCTCTATTCCGAAGCAAAGCCACGCTATTATCAGCTCATACCCCACAAGGAAGATGGGCTGATCATTCTTGCTCTGTATCAAAAATACGAAAAGCAGGAATTTACGGAAGACCAGATCATACAAATAATCAATAAAGTTCTTACAGATCTGGGTGGTTCAGGACAAAGGGAAGAGAATAACCGAAACAACACTATCATCCTGCGCCTGCAGGAATTTTTTCTGTGGCGCGACAGGAAAAGAAAAGTGTATGGATTTAAAAATTATGGAGAAGAATTTTGTCAAAAAGTATTCAAACGCCTTTCGGAAAGCTATCATCCCGCCAAAATAGAACGTCTCTTCAAACATCTATTGGATACTTTAAGAACATGCCTTGAAAAAAAACCTCCAGAACTGCTGATCTGGATGGACGACCATTTTAACCAACGAAGCAATGAATTGGCTCTGCAAATTGAAATATTAGACCAGCAAGTGAGCGAGTCCGTAGATGAATTCCGCTTCCAGATCAAACAGTCCCAAGCTAACATTCTTCAAGTAATCGATAACATTAGTGCCGGATTAGATCAAATCAAACAGCATGCATATGAGCTGACTACCGGTTTTCAAATTACCTATGATATAGACGACATCTTACAGGATATGCTTAAAAATCCCGCAAGTTTCGATCTTCTGGACAGCATCAACCATGTGCTGCAATACAACCAAAATGTACGTAATCATTTAGATCAGGTAAGTGTACGCATCGACAAGATAAAACCCCGCATCCGGGAATTTATCTTCGAATTTAACCAACGGGAACTCGATCGAAAAACAGACAAATTTCTTCATTACTTATTGGATAACGTGTCTTACATCCGTCAGGAAAATCAACCCAAAAGACTCGTTTTTCCCGAAGAAATTGAATCCTTAAGCGTCAAGATTTCCGAATCGATACCCCGGTTTTATATCCTGACCGAAAAAGATTTCGTGAGGAAGGCACCTATACCACCCGCCGTCAGATCAGTCGACGTGGAACAAACCAGAACTGCCATGGCTAAAAACAAAGATAAACTCGAAAAAAAGAAAAAAATACAGTTTTGGGCAAAAAAAGCTCTAAACCAAATAGAACAGGAAGGAAAACTTGAATTTTCACCCTTTTTCTTCAGCATTCTTGCCCACGAGCAGGATGACTTAAATATTGCCGTAAAAACTGCGCAGAGACTGGTGAAACAGTGTAACGGCCGGCAGTACAAGATAACAGTAGACCAAAACGAATACCATGATCCAAACTATTTAAATCTTTCATTATGGAATATGATGATACAGAAAAAGATCTAAACGTACGCTATTCGTTTATGTCAGATAGAGCCGCAAAAAGCACATTTTCCAAACTCGACTATCTGCTCAAATCGGGAATGCATATACAGCGAGACTTTCCAAAACCTGTTTCGCTTTACACCTTTTTAGATAAACATTTCAGAAGTCTGCAAGCCTATTATTATGACTTCTTTGAAATGCTTCTCAAAAAAGAAGGTGAAGAATGGAATACCTATTTCTATATTGATTTTAACGAAGGTTCGAGAGGCAAAATTCCAACCGGTAATCAATACCGGGATTACCTCAAGCCAGCGTACATTTTGATTGGACTGATCTTTTTCAAGATTTATAAACTCGATGGCAATATTGAATTGGCTAAAATATCCGATTTTATCAATTTGCTGTATCAGGAATACGACGAACTGCTCAATAAGATGCAACGCGTAATATCATCTATTGAAAGTGATGCCGATTCGGACATGAATGAAGAAAAGCTAAGAAATTTAGTGTATAAGGCATTTGCAGAATTTGAACAGCTGGGTTGGATAGCAAGAGACTCTAATGACAGCGACTATTTTACCTATCAACCCTCATTTGAACGGTTAAGAAGGATTTATTATCCACAAATTGAAACTATTGATGAAATTATAAAACGAAAAGAACATGACTAGTTTTCAACCTAAGATTTATAGTTTATCAACTCTTAATGTAAGGCAGCACTTTAACTGCGATTACCGGTTCCACGATTTCCGTACTGATTTTAGCGGAGAAAGCGGAAGCGGTAAAAGTTTGATTGCCGATTTTATGCAATTGCTCTTGGTGGGTTCTCGTGTTTTTAAATCAGGAACAGAAGGTGTAAAACAAAGAGATACGAGCGGGTTAGTCCTGAAAAGCGCCGGAGGAAAATATGGGCGAGGTTATATTTTCATCAATGTTGAGATACAACCACGAAAATACCTTACACTGGGGGGGTATCTGGAAACCACAAGCAGCCAAATGCAATTCTTCATTATTCAAGCTGGCTACGATTTCGAGGAAACACTCGTAGCGATGAACGAGCCTGTCTTTTATCGGGATTTGTTGGTAGATGGAAAGATTGAAACATTGGAAAACCTAGAGAAAAGTTTTTTGGAAAAGGGCTATCTTAGAGGTGTAAACAATAAAAAATACCACCAACTGCTTTTCAATAACGACTTATTGGCGGTAGATCTTAGCCAAAATATGCAAAGCCTGAAAAGCTATGCTGCCATCATCCGTTCCTTTTCAAGAGGGAAAGGCTTTTTTACAGATTCAGATGCACTAAAAACATTTCTTTTTGGAGACGACGATCAAAAACAACTCATTGATAAATACCGCGACGAAGTGCAAAACATCAATGTAGACCAACAGCAACATCAACGCTTGTTAGATGAAATTGCTACCATCAGAAGCAAGGAACAAAAAATAGAACATGTGCTACGTGATTTCAAGATCTATAGCCAGTTACAAAAGCAATTCAGCGTGGAAAATGTTAGCTTCTGGTACCAGGAAAACAAGCTCATTTCGACAAAACTTGAGCAATCAAAGCAAGAGTGCCAAACCAACCAGATCAAGAGGTACTTAATCAAAAAGAAGTTGACCAATGTCAAACTATCCGACATCAACAACCAACATAAGACCTTAGCCCAGTTAAAAAACAGCATCAAAAATACAGAACAACAAAAAGAAAAACTTGAATCTGAGTGGCAACAGGCGAAAAAACTGCTGGACGAAAGCACCAAGCACAAAGATATCATAGATAAAGTAAACAGTTGGTTTGCTGAAGGTCGACAAGATGCAGACGCAATACGCCAATGGCATCTGGCAGAACGCTCCAAAGTTACGGATGCCGAAATCCTAAAATCATTCGAAAAATTCCTTACAGGAAATAAACTGCAACACGAATTTGAACAATCGGATTGGTTTGATGATTTTGCAAAGGCTGGAAAATCGACGTTACAGAAATTGAAAGACCTTGAAGAAGCCATTACCAAGCTGGAAACACAGCTTGTTTTTTCAGACTTAGACAATCCCGCATCATTAGCTCATTGGGCAATAGAACAACTAAATTTGCCACTGACTCTTGAGCAAGAAAGCTTGCTCATCCATTTCCAGTCCTTATTACGAACTGCCCCTAATCCTCCGAAAAAACGCTACCTCCCCTTTCCGGAAAAGCTATTCAAAAACCCGGTTGCGATCAAAACAGATCATAACGGATTCTGGCTGGAATTAAACGGTATCTATGAATTTATAACTAATGTTCCCAGACAACATCTCAATGTATCGGCAAATCAGATTACGCTGGATCGGGAACCATTAGAAGCTTTCAGAAAACAGCTTGAAGAATTAAAAAAGAAACAAGAAAGCTTACAAACCTTAAAAGAAAAATTGGAAAGCTATCCGGCATTAGAGAAGTCAATTTCTTTATATAAAAACAATCAGGTTGAACTGTTTACCAAAAATGATGAGATTGCTGAACTTACATCAACTGAACTGGAAAAGCATCTATCCATTTTTCAAGATTCAGAAGAGCATTTGACCACCTATAAAAACTGTAAAGAAGTACTCGACACCGCCTTTGCCATGTATAGCTATAGCCAGCAGATGGAGAAGGATAATCAAGAAAAAACTGGCCATATCGAGAGCTATATGGAAAAACAATACGGCTCTACCGACTTTGACCAATTGGTAAAAACAGAAGAAAACCTGCTCCTTATTTTAGAAACAGACTTAGACGATCTCGTGGCAACGGAAAAAGTAGCCCTTCCAAAAATTCAGAAAATGGAAGACAACTTATTTAAAACCAACCCGCCGATCAATAAGCTTTATGAAATGACCAATACTATTGATGTCGAATACAATGAAGTAAAGACACAGTTTGAACAGCATCAGACCAGCTACAATTCCAGTATTCCCAAACTCGCCGAAGCAAAGATAAAATTTATGATAGCGCAAAATCGTGATTTCATTGTCGAGAAAGATTTAATCAAAACACAACAGCAGCCAGCAGAACAACAAAGTACCGATGCTTACAGCAAATTCAAAGCCACCTACGAGTCTGCTTCCGAAGAAATAGAAGACAAAAATATTTTGAAAGACTATTCAGTTGGAGTGCTGGCTAACAAACTATTGCCAACCGTTTTCCTTACACAGGAAATTCATGAAGAACTTATTGGCGAGCAAATTGAAAAACGACTCACAGAACTAACCAATGATTTGCAGCGCATCGGTTCAAGGAAAGTAGAAATTCTTCATAACGTATTCAACGAAGTACAAAAAGTCTACAACGATTACCTCACCAAAGTTCAAAAAATTGCCAAATATTTATCAAACCATGAAATAACAGGAGGCAATTATGCTACTTTAGAACATAAGCCTGCAGCCGGCTATCCTGATGATTGGATGAAAATTTTCCGAAAACGGCTTACTAACGAAATGCAAGATGTTGGATTATTTGCACCGAACAATAAACAGGACATTGATGAGATCATGATCAGTGTATTCCGCGAGGCAAATGGTACAAGAGAGGCTAAAGTACATGACCTGCTCAATCCCCGCTCTTATTTTGATCTGCTTTTTGAAATCAAATTAGAAGATGGACAGAGCAATTCGGGAAGTAATGGACAGACGTATACCGCCAATGCACTGCTTTGCCTTGCCAGATTATCGCTGATAGAAGATAAAGATCACTCAGGAATACGAATTATGCCGATTGATGAAGCCGAGGGATTGGGAAGCAACTATGAAATGTTGCATAAATTAGCAAAGAAGGAAAATTATCAAATCGTAACCATGTCCATCGAAACGGCCGGTGACATAAACGATGAAGGGCAGTATATTTATATCATGAATGACAATAAAGATGCTACAGGCTTAACATACGTTCCGCCTTTGGGTATCTTTCATAATGGACAATTAACAGAAAATATCGATGAAATCTTTGAAGAAGCTACTTAACAAGGACTTTACATGGCCAGTGCTAAAAGCACTGAACGATCTGTATGAAAAAAAGAAAACCTCAGCTAAAATCCAGGAGGTAGATTTTATACGTTATTTGATGACGCAAACAGATTTTATCGCTCAAAAGAAAGGCAACAATAACATATTGATAGCACAAGATGGTTATGAGAAATATTATGAAGATCATTTTCTGGCTGCTTATCAATACTATTATGACTTTCTTAATCTTGCAGGCATAAGCCCGGATGGTGGCAAAAAATTCACTGATGAAGATATTCGCACACTGATCGTAGTTTATGAAAGCAGAAATGAATTAAAAGGCAACCTCTCAAACATTGAAGACTTCTCAGCTAAGGTATTTGACTATGGTGGATCAAAATATTTAAAATTCAGAAATAGTGTCCGTAACGCCGTATTAAAAATTTTAGAAATAGATGAGTTTCCGCAGACTTCAAAAGATTTGCAATATAGATTAGTAGTTGACTATACAAAACCTAAGGCTATAATCCTCTGTGAGAACAAATCTTTTCTGAAACAACCTTGGAATGCTAAAGAACTTGAAGTTAAACTCTGGTATGTAGGAGGCAACAACATATCAATTATAGATGATATTGACGAAATTGAATTGTCATATCCCATCTATTACAGTTGTGATTGGGATCACGAAGGATTGAAAATCTATCAACGTATAAAAACTAAATTAAAAAATCGAGGAGCAGAAATTCAAATCCTAACACCTCCACAACCGCATCAATATCTCCCAACAGATTCTTTTATGCACAAAAGCAGATGGGATTCTAAAGTTGCTTTCTCAGGGCTTGATAGGAATGTATTTTCTGTAAATGAACAAGAACTAATAGCTAGATTGATTAAAGAAGATTTATGGATAGAAGAGGAAACCAATGTATTGAAGGATATGTATTATCATAATTTAAACGACATCCGCTAGAGATATCTCACTCAAAAGCTTTAAATCTTCTAGTAAAAGGTTCGAATTTTGTACCATAAGGTTCACATCAAAACCCACTGATTTCAGTGGGTTTTTTGGTTTCTATACTTTTTGTGTTTTTTATTTTCCTACATTTACAACCACAAAAAACCACTTTTTGCGACGTTTTCGCAACTTTTTCGCAACTCAATATTTTGAATTATGGTTATAGAAGTAAAGTTACTTAAATCTAAAAACGAAACTTCTGAAGGTTTTCCTTTGGTGGTTAAAGTTTCTCATAAAGATAAACGGAAGCAAAAAGTAATTGCTTTCTGTAAAGAAAATCATTTTATTGCCGACGGTAAAACTATTTCTTCAAAGCATCCAGATTTTGATATTCTAGCTCCAATTATTATGGAATTGAAAATTAGAGCACGCAAATTGATTTTGAACGGACTTACCGATGTTGAAAAAGTATATCAGGAATTGTTTAGTATTGATTTTTTCGCAAATTGGATTTTTGGATCATGCAGCTAAGTTGATTGAAGAAATGAAAACCGTAGCCGAAAATGTCGGTAAACATGATTTGAAGGCTAAAAACAAATTGCTGGGCAATGTGCGATGCTATGAAAATGTAATCGCACAATTTGGGAGTTTTGGTAAAAACGTCTCATTGCAAAATTTGGATTATGGAATTTTGATGCAATTTAAAAATTACAATCTCGGAATTGGAAATTCTAAGCCTACAATTCATCTTTATTTGCGGACTTTGAGGGCTATTTATAACAAAGGAATTTTGAAACATAAATTTGCGGACCAAAAGCCGTTTACAGGCGTTTTTGATGTATTAAAAACTCGCTCGTATGATTCTAAGAAAAAGTACCTGGATCGTGAAACATTGGTAAAATTGGAAGGCTTGGATTTGAAAAAACAACCATGGCGTCACCCAAAATATTTCTAATACGAGAGACTATAGCAGAACTTAGGAAGATTCAAAAGGGTAGCGACCTAATGATTGGAAAAAGAGTACTTGCTTTAATGATTTTCAAGAAACATGAAGTAACTGGTATTTCTAAAAGAGAAGTCGCTCAAAGCATCGAGGGTAATCATAATAGCATTCAAAACTGGCGTAATCTTTATATTTACGGAGGACTTGAATTGTTGGTAAAGCATTCCAAAACAGGATACAAACCCAGTATTATAAGTGCTGAATAAGAAATAGCTTTAAAAGAAAAACTACATGATTCTGAAAATGGAATAGTTGGGTATGTAGCGCTACTAGCGTGGTTTGATGAAAAAATCAAAACAGAAACAAACTTCAGCACCCTGAAGAACTATGTTCGTCGTAAATTTAAAACAAAAATAAAAGTTGCAAGAAAAAGCCATGTAAAAAAGAACCCAGAAGCAGTTGTAACTTTTTTTTAAAAAAAATCAGTTAAATATGACAAGAAATAAACGATAAACTCAATGAAAGA